>CANIDW010000296.1 GCA_947466165.1 Comamonadaceae bacterium
ATTGCCGGATCAAATTGCCGATGTCCTGCCCTCCGAGGCGCGTCATATCGAAGAACTCCGCCGCCTTTTTCTGGACACGGCGCGCAGCTATGGCTACGAGCTGGTCATGCCGCCGCTGCTCGAGCACCTGGAGTCGTTGCTGACCGGCACGGGTGAGGCGCTGGACCTGCAAACCTTCAAGCTGGTCGATCAGCTCTCCGGTCGCACCCTGGGCTTGCGCGCCGACACCACCCCCCAAGTTGCCCGCATTGATGCGCATTTGCTCAACCGCACCGGCGTGGCGCGGCTTTGCTACTGCGGCCCGGTCCTGCACACGCGGGCTGAGCGTCCGCACGCTACGCGCGAACCGCTGCAGTTCGGCGCTGAAATCTTCGGCCATGCCGGTCTCGAAGCCGACCTGGAAGTCCAGTTGCTGGCACTGGAAGGCTTGCGTGCTGCTGGCATCGGCTCACTGTCGGTCGACATGGCCGATGTGCGTATCGTCAGCAGCTTGTTGGCCGACGCCCGCATCAGCAGCCCGGCCGCACTGGCCCGCCTGCATGCTGCATTGGCCGACAAAGACGCGAGTGAACTGGCCAGCCTGCTGGCGGCCGAGCCCGGTATTCCTACAGCTTGTGCCGATGGTTTGAAAGCTTTGCTTGAGCTCTACGGCGACGAGCAGGTCTTGAGCGATGCTGAACGTGCCCTCAAGCGGGTGCCCGGCGCGCTGCAAGCGATCGAAGGCATGCGCTGGCTGGCCACGCAAGTGCGACACCTGGGCGGTGATGTGAAGCTGGGCTTTGACCTGGCTGACTTGCGCGGTTATGCCTATTACAGCGGCACGCGCTTTGCCATTTATGGTGATGGTGCAGAACTGGCCCGTGGTGGCCGGTATGACGAGGTCGGCGCCGTGTTTGGCCGCAGAAGGCCTGCCGCCGGCTTCAGCCTGGATCTCAAAGAGCTGGTCAGTATCTTGCCCGCGCGCTCCTTGCGGGCGGCGGTGCGTGCGCCCTGGGGCGTAGACCCTGGCCTGCGCCAGGCCATTGCCAACTTGCGCGCCCAGGGAGAGACGGTCGCCTGTGTGCTGCCCGGCCATGAACATGAAGTCAATGAATTCGATTGCGACCGAGAACTGGTGCAAGCTGCCGGCTTGTGGGTTGTTCAATCATTGACCAAGACTTCCGCCTGATGGCTTGACCGCCTCATCCTGTCCACTTTTTTCAAGCAAGTACCCCTTAAATGACAAACAAAAACACCGCAGCTGCGGGCCGCAACGTTGTGGTCGTCGGAACCCAGTGGGGCGACGAAGGCAAAGGCAAGCTGGTGGACTGGCTCACCGAAATGTCGCAAGGCGTGGTGCGTTTTCAGGGGGGACACAATGCCGGCCACACGCTGGTCATCAACGGCGTCAAGACCGCTTTGCACCTGATCCCCAGCGGCATCATGCGTCCGGGCGTGAAATGCTACATCGGCAATGGTGTGGTGCTGTCGGCGGCCAAACTGTTTGAAGAAATTGAAGGCCTGGAAAAAGCGGGTGTGGAGGTGCGTTCGCGCCTGCGCATCAGCGAAGCCTGCCCGCTGATCCTGCCGTTTCATGCCGCACTTGATATTGCCCGCGAAGCGGCCAAAGAAAAAGCCGGCACCGCCAAGATCGGCACCACCGGCCGCGGCATCGGCCCCGCCTACGAAGACAAAATCGCCCGCCGTGCCCTGCGCGTGCAGGACCTGAAGTACCCCGAGCGTTTTGCCACCAAGCTGCGCGAGTTGCTCGATCTTCACAACTTCATCCTGACCGGCTTTTTAAATGCGCCTGCCATTGATTTCGACACCGTCTACAACGAGGCCATGCGCCACGCCGAGTTGCTCAAGCCCATGATGGCCGACGTCTCGCGTGAGCTCAACGACGCTCACCGCGCAGGGGCTAATTTGCTGTTTGAAGGCGCGCAGGGCACCTTGCTCGATGTGGACCATGGCACTTACCCCTTCGTCACGTCCAGCAACTGCGTGGCCGGCAATGCCGCTGCGGGTGCCGGCGTGGGGCCGGGCATGCTGCACTACATTCTGGGCATTACCAAGGCCTATTGCACCCGCGTTGGCGGTGGTCCTTTCCCGACCGAACTCGACTGGGAAAAGCCCGGCACCGTGGGCTACCACCTGAGCACCGTAGGCGCCGAAAAAGGCGTGACCACCGGGCGCAGCCGCCGTTGCGGCTGGTTTGACGCGGCCCTGCTCAAGCGCTCTGCGCAAGTCAACGGCTTGTCGGGGCTGTGCATCACCAAGCTCGACGTGCTCGACGGCATTGAGACGCTGAAGCTGTGCACCGGCTATGAACTCGACGGCGCTATCACCGACATCCTGCCCATGGGCGCTGAAGACATCGCCCGTTGCAAGCCCATCTACGAAGACATGCCCGGCTGGACGCAAAGCACGGTCGGCGTCACCGACTACGCCGCCTTGCCGCCAGCCGCCCGGCGCTATTTACAACGCATTGAAGAAGTCACCGGCGTGCCGATTCACATGGTTTCGACCAGCCCGGACCGCGACCACACGATCCTGCTGCGCAACCCCTACGCGGCCTGATCTTGGACAACACCTTCATCTTTTTTGAACCGCTCTTTTTGATTGGACGCATTTCATGTTGACTGAAGACGGCAAACATCTGTACGTTAGCTACGACGAGTACCACAACCTGATCGAAAAACTGGCGATCAAGATTTATCAATCGGGCTGGGAGTTCGACACCATTTTGTGCCTGGCGCGCGGCGGCATGCGTCCCGGCGACATCCTCTCTCGCGTCTTTGACAAGCCACTGGCCATCATGTCCACCAGTTCTTACCGCGCAGATTCGGGCACGGTCCAGGGCAACCTGGACATCGCCCGCTTCATCACTACGCCCAAGGGCGAGATTGCCGGCCGCGTTTTGCTGGTTGATGACCTGGCCGACACCGGCCACACCCTCAACGCCGTGATTCACCAACTGCGTACCAACTACAAGCCCATCACCGAGTTGCGCAGCGCCGTCATCTGGACCAAGGGCGTGTCTACTTTTCAGCCTGATTACTCGGTGGACTATCTGGCCACCAACCCATGGATTCACCAGCCCTTTGAAGGCTATGACGCTTTGCGCCCGGCGCAGCTGATTGAAAAGTGGAAAGTCTGAACCTGCGTCAAGGTCTGTAACATCGGGGTCATGAAAGACCTCAGTACCCAGCTCATTCACCACCCTTACCAGCCACCGGCAGGTTTTCAAGCTGTTACCGTCCCGGTCCACCGGGCTTCGACGGTGATTTTCCCGAACGTCGCTGCCTTGCGCCAGCGTGACTGGAAACACAAAACCGGCTACACCTACGGCCTGGCCGG
>CANIDW010000297.1 GCA_947466165.1 Comamonadaceae bacterium
CCGGGCCGGCGTGAACGGGCTCTACGACATGGGCGCCAACGTTTGGGAATGGACCAGCGACGCCAAAGGCGATGAGCGCAGAACGGTCGGTGGCTCCTGGTGGTACGGCGCCTTCAACATGAAAGCCGATGTGCAGGCCTTCAAGCCGGCCGGCTTTTATGCGGTGTATATCGGCTTTCGCTGCGTGTACCCGCGCTAGCGCAAAGCCGCTTGGGCGCTGGCTCTCAGCGCTGCAGCAGCACCACGGCTCGGGCTTCCATGCTCAGGCCCTCGCCCACCGGGCCCATTTTTTCAGCGGTTTTGGCTTTCACGTTCACCGCATCCAAAGCCAGGCCCAAGGCGGCGGCAATGCCACTTTGCATGGCCGGAATGTAGGGTGCCAGCTTGGGTGCCTGCGCGATGATGGTGCTGTCAATGTTGCCAATGGCCCAACCCGCCTGACGCACCAAAGCGGCGGCTTCGGCCAGCAGACGCATCGAATCGGCGCCCTTGAAGCGCGCATCGGTGTCAGGGAAATGCCGCCCGATGTCGCCCAGCGCCGCCGCGCCCAGCAAAGCATCCGTGATGGCGTGCAGCAGCACATCGGCATCTGAATGACCGAGCAGACCTCGCTCATGCGGCACCTGCACGCCGCCCAGAATCAGCTTTCTGCCCGCCACCAGCGCATGCGTGTCCCAACCCTCGCCGATGCGAAAGGCGCAGACGGGCTGCTCAGCGGCGTTGGTGGCTGCGGGGGTAAGCGTAGGCAAGTTCATGAGTCAAACCAGTCAGTGTCTTTAAGGGCCAGGCGCCGCGTCAATGGCGACGGCTTTGCAGCAGCGCCTCGGCCAGCGCAAAGTCTTCAGGGTAGGTGATCTTCAGGTTGTGCGCGCCAGATCGCACCAGCCGGGGTGACAAACCCAGCGCTTCCATGGCGCTGGCCTCGTCGGTCACCGCCAAGCCGCGAGCCTGGGCCGCCAGCAAGGCGTCCAGCAAATCGCCCACGCGAAACATCTGCGGCGTTTGCGCCAGCCATTTACCGCCGCGCTCCAGCGTGGCGCCAACGCGCGGGTCTGCGTCTGCTTGTTCGACCGGGGCTTGGACTTTGAGGGTGTCGGCCAGCGGTTGCGCCAGCAGGCCACCGACAGGGTCATGTTCGCACGCTGCGATCAGCTGCCGGATTTGCGCTGGCGTGACCAGGCAACGCGCCGCATCATGCACCAGCACCCAGTCCCGGGGGCCGGCTATACCAGCGGTGCCCAGCAAGGCCTGCAAACCCTGGCGCACAGAGTCTGCACGGGTGGCGCCTCCGCAGCGCAGCAAGGTTTCGCCGGGCCGACCAAAGCCCGGAAATACAGATTCAAAGTCAGCGTCGTCCGGGGAAATCACCACACTGAGCCCGGCCAGCTCCGCGTCCAAGGCCCGAAAAGCCTGAACCGTGTGAACAACCATGGGCTGACCGGCAAGCTGCTGGTATTGTTTGGCCAAATGAGGTGTTCCGGCGGCAGCCGCACGGCTGCCGGTGCCAGCGCAGGGAATGAGCACAAACACACGGGCCGTTGGCCCAGAAACCAAGTCGGGCGTGTCTGATTTCAATGATTTAACGGTCCGGGCACTCATTGGGCGATCATAGATTCTAAAATCAGCCTTGCACCCCCCGCCGGCCGGCGTGGGGTGTTTGCCATTGGCGCTGCATTTTTTCGTTCCCCCGGCCCTAGCTGAGCATTCATGGATTTACCCAAACTTGTCCCCGGCAAACGCTTCACCCTGCCGCAACCCATAGGCTCTGCCGATGCCCTGCTGCTGGCCCGCCTGGGCCTGCGCGACAAAGCGCAAGGCCGGCTGACGGCCATCGTCACCCCCGACGCCAGCACGGCGCAGCGCCTGCTCGATGAGATCGCTTTTTTTGCCCCGGCCCTGCGTTGCGTGCTGTTTCCCGACTGGGAAACCCTGCCCTATGACGCTTTTTCCCCGCACCAGGACCTGATCAGCGAACGCCTGGCCACGCTCTGGCGCATCAGCCAGCGCGACAAGGACAGTGGCGCCGACCTGGTGATCGTGCCGGCCACCACAGCGCTGTACCGGCTGGCGCCGCCCAGCTTTCTGGCCGGCTACACCTTCGAGTTCAAAGTCAAGCAAAAGCTGGACGAAGCCAAACTCAAGGCCCAGCTCACGCTGGCCGGCTACAGCCATGTCACGCAAGTGGTCAGCCCCGGCGAATACGCCGTGCGCGGCGGCCTGATCGACCTGTTCCCCATGGGCTCGCTGGTGCCTTACCGGGTGGACCTGTTTGACGACGAGGTCGATTCCATACGCACCTTTGACCCCGACAGCCAGCGCAGCCTGTACCCGGTGCCTGAAGTGCGGCTGCTGCCGGGGCGCGAGTTCCCGATGGACGACGACGCCCGCGCCAAGTTCCGCAGCCGCTGGCGCGAACTGCTCGACGGAGACCCGACCAAGAGCCGCATCTACAAAGACATGGGCAATGGCGTGGCGACTGCCGGCATTGAGTACTACCTGCCGCTGTTTTTTGAAGCAACTGCCACGGTGTTCGACTATCTGGGTAGTCGGCAGGAAGACGCCACGGTGGTATTGCACGGCGACCTGGAGCCTGCATTCCAACGCTTCTGGCAGGACACCAAAGACCGCTACCGCCTGGTGCAAGGGGTGCCCGAGCGCCCGGCGCTGCCGCCGGAGTCGCTGTTTCTAGGCATTGAAGAGTTTTACGGCCGGGCCAACCATTACGCCCAACTGGCGCTGCGCGCCGGAGCGCAAGACAGTGCAGACAGCGCCTACGTTCAAAAGCTCGGCGACATGGCCGTGGTGCGCGGCGCCGAAGACCCGCTGGCCAAACTCAAGCAACACATTGCCGCCACTTCGCACCGCGTGCTGATCCTGGCCGAAAGCGATGGCCGGCGTGAAAGCCTGCTCGACTTTCTGCGCGCCAGCAATGTGTCACCGCCGGCGTTTGACTCGCTCCAAGACTTTCAGACCAGCAACGCCAAACTGGGCATTGCCACCGCCGCGCTGGCAGAAGGCTTTAGCTGGCCGGAAGAAAACATTGATTTCGTCACAGAAACCGAGCTGTTCGCCGCCGGCGTCACCATCCGCCGGCGCAACAAAAAGCAAGAGCAGGTCAGCGATGTCGAAGCGCTGATCAAAGACCTGAGCGAGCTCAAGGTAGGCGACCCGGTGGTGCACAGCGCGCACGGCATCGGCCGCTACAAGGGCCTGATCAACATGGACCTGGGCCAGGGCTCCAGCGAGTTCCTGCACCTGCAATACGCTGACGAAGCTACGCTTTATGTGCCGGTCAGCCAGTTGCACCAGATCAGCCGCTACACCGGCGTCAGTGC
>CANIDW010000298.1 GCA_947466165.1 Comamonadaceae bacterium
CGGGTGCGCCGAACTCGGTGTAGGTTTCCATGAAAATCGACTCGGACGCGCCGAACACGGCCCAGGCCTCTTCGGCGGTGAAGCTCAAGAAAGGCGCCATCCAGCGCAGCATGGCGTGGGTGATCTGGTGCAGGGCAGTCTGCGCGCTGCGCCGGGCCAGCGACTTGGGCGCGCTGGTGTAGAGCCGGTCTTTCAAAATGTCGAGGTAAAAAGAGCCCAGGTCTTCGCTGCAGTAAATCTGCAGCTTGGAGACCACCGGGTGGAATTCATACACCTCGTAGTGCGCCAGGATGTCGGCTTGCAGCTCGGCTGCACGGCTTAAGGCGTAGCGGTCGATCTCCAGCATTTGCGCCAGCGGCACGCTGTCGGTGGCGAGGTTGAAGTCGCTCACATTGGCCAGCAAAAAACGCAGCGTGTTGCGGATGCGGCGGTAGGCGTCCACCACGCGCGCCAGGATTTTGTCGTCAATGCCCAGGTCGCCCGAGTAGTCGGTCGAGGCGCACCACAGGCGGATGATTTCGGCGCCCAGTTTGTCATTGACTTCCTGCGGCGCCACCACATTGCCTTCGCTCTTGCTCATCTTGCGGCCCTTGCCGTCCACGGTAAAGCCATGCGTCAGCAGGCCCTTGTAGGGGGCGTGGTCGTACATGGCGCAAGCGGTGAGCAGCGAGGAGTGGAACCAGCCGCGGTGCTGGTCATGGCCTTCGAGGTACAGGTCGGCCGGCCAATCGGACTGCGCCGCATGGCTGTGGCGCAGCACGTGGTCGTGCGTGGTGCCGGAGTCAAACCAGACGTCCAGGATGTCGGTGCACTTGAGGTAGTCGGGTGCGTCAGCGCCGATGATGGATTCAGGCGTGGCCTTGCTCCAGGCCTCGATGCCGCCGGCTTGCACCATGGCGGCAGCCTGGTCCATGATCTCCATGGTGCGCGGGTGCAGCTCGCCGGTGGCGGTGTGAATAAAGAAGGGCAGTGGCACGCCCCAGTTGCGCTGGCGGCTGATGCACCAGTCGGGCCGGCCGGCGATCATGTCGCGCAGGCGGGTCTTGCCGTTCTCAGGGTAAAACTGCGTTTCGTCGATGGCCTGAAGTGCCAGCTGGCGCAAGCTTTGGCTGGCTTTGTCTTTGGCGAAAACGCCTTCGTTGCCCTTGCTCTCGGCGTCCATGCGGATGAACCACTGCGCTGCCGCGCGGTAAATCACCGGCGTCTTGTGGCGCCAGCAGTGCGGGTAGCTGTGGGTGATGTCGTGCGTGGCAAACAGGCGGCCGTGCTCGCGCAGTTTGTCAATCACCAGCGGTGCGGCTTTCCAGATGTTCAAGCCGCCAAAAAAAGGCAGTTCGTCCACATAGCGGCCGTTGCCCTGCACGGGGTTGAGGATGTCGTCATAGGCAATGCCGTTGGCGACGCAGGAGTTGAAGTCTTCCACCCCGTAGGCGGGTGAAGAGTGCACGATGCCGGTGCCGTCGTCGGCAGTGGCGTAGTCGGCCAGAAAGACCGGCGAAAAGCGCTTGTAGCCGTAGACGCCGTGCTCGTCGGCCACGTCGTGCAGCGGATGCTTGAAGTTGATGAGGCTCAGCTTTTCGCCCAGGACGGTGGCCAGCACGGTGCCCGTGAGTGCATAGCGCGCCAGGCATTTTTCGACCAGCACCGAGGCCAGCACCAAGAGGCCGCGTTCGGTCTCGACCAGCGCGTATTCGAGCGCCGGGTTCAGGTTCAGCGCCTGGTTGGCGGGAATGGTCCAGGCGGTGGTGGTCCAGATGACCGCAAAGGCTTCTTTGTTCAGGCTTTTCAGACCGAAGGCGGCGGCCAGCTTGTCGGGCTCGGCGCAGGCAAAGCCGACGTCCAGCGTTTGTGATTTTTTATCGGCGTACTCGATCTCGAACTCGGCCAGCGAAGAGCCGCAGTCAAAACACCAGTACACCGGCTTGAGGCCACGGTAGACAAAGCCGCGCTCCATGATGCGTTTGAGCGCTCGGATCTCATTGGCCTCGTTGCCGAAATCCATGGTGCGGTACGGGTTGTCCCATTCGCCCAGAACGCCCAGGCGCTTGAAGTCGGCCATCTGGCCGATGATTTGCTCGCTGGCAAAAGCGCGGCTTTTCGCCTGCACCTCGTCACGCGGCAGGTTACGACCATAGAGCTTTTCGATGGCGTTTTCAATCGGCAAGCCGTGGCAGTCCCAGCCCGGCACGTAAACCGCGTCCAGGCCTTTGAGCTGACGCGCTTTGACGATCATGTCCTTGAGCACTTTGTTGACGGCGTGGCCGATGTGAATCTTGCCGTTGGCGTACGGCGGGCCGTCGTGCAGCACAAACTTCGGTGCGCCCAGGCGCACGTCACGCAGCTTTTTGTAAATGCCTTTGTCTTCCCAGGCCTGGACCCAGCCCGGTTCGCGCTTAGGCAGGTCGCCGCGCATCGGGAAAGGCGTGTCGGGCAGGTTCAGGGTGCTGCGGTAATCGGTTTTGTTGTCGGACATGGCTTTGGAAGGTGGCGTGAGGGGAAAGCCGTGGATCCGGCGGCACACCGGGCGGGCTCTGGCGCGGGCGAGATCGTCTAAATTCGGTCGCGCGTGGTTTGCCGGCTGGTTTCGGTGTGCATGGTGGCGAAGTAGGCGCGTGCGTCGTCGCAGTCCCGGGCGATGCCTTGTTGCAGCGCTTCCAGGCCCTCGTACTTGAGTTCGTCGTGCAGTTTGTGCAGCAGTTCCACGGCAACGATTTTACCGTAGGCACTGTCGAGGCCGGCATCCTGCGGGGTCACGGTCCAGTTCAGGCAATGCACTTCCAGCAGCACGCGACCGGCGTCTTCTACTGTGGGGCGTATGCCCAGGCTGGCCACACCGTCGACCGGCTCAGGGCCCAGACCGTGGGTGCGCACCACAAAAATGCCTGTGGCTGCGGGTTTGTCGTGGCGAAATGCGATATTCAGTGTGCGAAAGCCCAGCTCGCGGCCCAGCTTTTTGCCATGCACCACGTGGCCCGAGACGCTGTAAGGCCGGCCCAGCAGGCGGGCGGCGTTGTCCATCTGGCCCTGGGCCAGGGCCAGGCGCACGGCCGAGCTGGAAACGCGCTCGCCATGGACTTCATAGCTGTCCATGCGGGCGACTTCAAAGCCGGCTGTGGCACCGGCCGCGTCCAGCATGGCGTAGTCGCCTGTGCGTTGGCTGCCGAACCGGAAATCATCACCCACCAGCACGTAGCGCACCTGCAGGCCGGTGACCAGCACGTCTTCAATGAAGGCGGCCGCGCTTTGCGAGGCCAGGCGGGCGTTAAAGGGCAGCACCACGGCCTGGTCGATGCCGCAACGGGCAAGTTCGGTGAGCTTGTCACGCAGGGTCGA
>CANIDW010000299.1 GCA_947466165.1 Comamonadaceae bacterium
CCAGACCGAAAGCCAGGCCAACCGTTCGCCGCGCAAGATCGGTTTGCCGGTGGTGGACAAGGTGCTCAAGACCTTGACCTTTCACGCCTGGTACCCCGGCTGCCCGATGGAAGAAGACGCCTACGGCATCCCCAAGCCCAAGGACACCGAAGTGATTGTGCCGACGCTGCTGTTCGTGCCCTGCGTGGGCTACGGTCCCGGCGGCTACCGCTTGGGCTACGGCGGCGGCTTTTACGACCGTACGCTGGCCACCCTGCAGCCTAAGCCGGTGACGGTGGGCCTGGGCTACAGCCACGGCTGGTTGCCCGAACTCGAGCCTGAAGCGCACGATGTGCCGCTGGACGCTTTGCTCAACGATGAAGGTGTGGTCTGGGCCGGCTGAATTGCTGAAGCGCCAAGGATGGATCCCCGCCTTCGCGAGGATGACGCAGAGCTTCGTCATTCCTGCGCGGCCTGCCCCCGACCTGATCGGGGGGCAGGAATCCATTTCGCTTGGCGCTCACTGCTGACGCAGCAAGGCCCGCACATCCTGTTCGTAGCCCTGCAGTCTGGCCAGCGCCTTTTGCCGCTGCGCCGGCGTGGTGCTGTTGTGCAACTCTGCAAAGGTCTGGCAGTTGTGCAACTTGATTTGGCGGGCGTCGTTGCGAAAGCTGAGGTCTGGTGAAAGAACAGCGCGGTTGAAAACGCCTTCGAGCGCTGCGGCGGCCTGGGCGGCACTGGGCCCGCCGGGCGAAGCCAGGCTGCGCAAGGTCTGCAGCATGTCCTGCTGGCGGCGCAGGCTTTCTGCATAAGCGCGCTGAGGGTCAAAGCCGGATTGGCCCAAACGTGTTTGCAGCAGTGCCTGCTGCCGCTCGTCGAGCTTGCCGTAGAGCATTTCGGTGCGCTCAAGCGATTTCTCAAACCGCTTTTCACGCAACTGCTGGGGCGTGCCGGTGAGGTAGTCTTCGCGGTATTTGAGGTTGCGCTTGGCGAACTTGCGCTCCATAAAGGCCAATTGGCTGGCGTCCAGATTCGCCAGTTTTTGCAAGCCGATGGCACCCGGGGCGCTTTGCTCCAAGCGCACCATGCCCTGGAGCGTGGTGAGTACATGGTCCTGGATTTCTTCGTAGAAATCACAGGCCCTGGCAGGCGTCAGGGGTTCTGTGATCTGGCGCTGCATTTTTTGCAAGGTCTCGATGTAAGCTGGCAGCTGGGTTTGCCGGTGCCACACATGGACTTGTTCGAGCGCGGTTTTGAGTGCCGGTTTTTGCGCCGCATTGAAATCCACATAGTCGTTGAGGTACCAGTCCACCACCAGCGGGGCCTGGTTGTAGGCCAGCCGGACAGTGCTGCAGCCTTGCAGGCCCAGCACCATTGCGCTAAGGCCGATAATCCCCAGCAGGTTTCTACACAACGACAGGTAAGCAGGACATCTCATGGCAACTCCGATTGACGTCGTCATCATGGCCGCCGGCAAGGGCACGCGGATGAAGAGCGCTTTGCCCAAAGTGTTACATCGTTTGGGCGGACGCGCTTTGCTCAGCCATGTACTCCAGCGCGCCGCAGAGTTATCGGCCCGGCAGGCCGTGGTCATTACCGGACACGGTGCTGAAGTGGTGGAGGCCGCGCTGGCTGGCAGCCCCCTGGCCTTGCCCTTGCAATGCGTTCGGCAAGAGCCGCAGCTGGGTACCGGCCATGCGGTGCAGCAAGCCCTGCCCCAACTTCAAGATGACGGCATGACCCTCATTTTGTCGGGCGATGTGCCCTTGACCGAGACCGCCACTTTGCAGGCGCTGCTGGCCCTTTGCGACGGCCGGCAATTGGCCTTGCTCACGCTGGCCCTGCCTGAGCCCAGCGGCTACGGCCGCATCGTGCGCGCTGCGCCCGGTGGCCCTGTGCTGGCCATCGTCGAGCATAAAGACGCCAGCGCGGCCCAGCGCGCGATCACCGAAATTTACAGCGGCATCATGGCCCTGCCCACGCGCTTGCTGCGCCAGTGGCTGGGCCGGCTCGACAACAAGAATGCGCAAGGCGAGTACTACCTCACCGACATCGTCAAGATGGCCGTGGCCGACGGCGTGCCGGTGGCCGCGCACCAGATCTGCGACGCTGCGCAGGTGGCCGGCGTCAACAGCCCCGTGCAACTGGCCGAGCTCGAGCGCAGCTACCAGCTGCGTCAGGCGCAGGCCCTGATGGAGCGCGGCACACGGCTGGCCGACCCGGCGCGCCTGGATGTACGCGGCCAGCTCAGCTGCGGCAGCGATGTCGAGATCGACGTCAATTGCATTTTTGAGGGCCAAGTGTTCTTAGGTGACGGCGTGCGCGTGGGCGCCAACTGCTTTATTGCCAACGCCCGCATCGACGCCGGCGCGGTGATCCATTCCTTCACGCACATCGACGGCGAACAGTTGGGCGTGCAGGTCGGCGCCGGCGCGTTGGTCGGCCCGTTTGCCAGGCTGCGCCCGGGCGCGCAACTGGGCGCCGAGGTGCACATCGGCAATTTTGTGGAGGTGAAAAACGCCACCCTGGGCCGTGGCGCCAAGGCCAACCACCTGGCCTACCTGGGTGACGCCACGGTGGGTGAGCGCGTGAACTTCGGCGCCGGCAGCATCACTGCCAACTACGACGGGGCCAACAAGCACCGCACCGTGATTGAGGCCGATGTGCATGTGGGCAGCAACTGCGTGCTGGTGGCGCCCGTGACTTTGGGCGCAGGCGGCACCATAGGCGGCGGCTCGACCATCACCAAAGACACACCCGCCGGCGCGCTGAGCGTGGCGCGCGGCAAGCAAGTCAGCATGGCCAACTGGACGCGGCCGCTTAAAAAACCAAAACCCTGAAGCGGGGATGGATCCCCTCATTCGCGAGGATGACGGGGAGTGCGACCGGGGGCTGCTAAAAAACGGCCTCAGGCCGTCGCTGTGTCGGCAAAAGCAATTTGCACCTTGAGCGACTGTGATTTGTCGCTTGCCAGCGCAAAGGCTTCGACGGCCCGCTCAAAGGGCAGCACGGCCGTGATGACCGGCTTGCCGTCGATCAGGCCGCTGTTGAGAAACTGCACCGCATTGGCAAATTCAGCGTGAAAGCGGAAGGTGCCGCGCAGATCGATTTCTTTGGCCACGATCTGGTTCATGGGCAAAGCGATTTCACCGCCCAGACCCACGGCCACCAGCACGCCGCGCGGCGCGATGACATCCATCGCAGCGCGCAGTGCAGGCTCGCTGCCGGAGGCCTCGAACACCGCGTCAAACTGGCCTTTGTCAAGCTTGTATTTGTCGAGCGCATCGGCCTGCGTGCGCAGGTTGATGGTTTCGTCGGCGCCCATCTGGCGCGCGCATTGCAGC
>CANIDW010000300.1 GCA_947466165.1 Comamonadaceae bacterium
AAGGTACTTGCTACCCATGATGCCGATACCGATACAAGCACCCAAGGCGCCCAAACCGATGATCAGACCAGCAGCCAGAGCAGCAAAACTAATAACTTCCATGATTAACTCCTAATGAACTAAAAACAAAACGAAACAAAAAAGAAAACTTACTCAATCAATGCGCGTCGTGCGCTTGCCCGATGTAGACCAAGGTCAGCATCATGAACACAAAAGCCTGCAACAAAATAATGATGATGTGAAACACGGCCCAGGCCCATCCGGCCACCACGTGCAAAAGCAACAACATCAGGCTGCCAGGCTCAGCGGAAAAAGCCCATGAGCCGCCCAGCAAAGCGATCAGCATGAAAACCAGCTCGCCCGCGTACATATTGCCGAACAGTCGCATGCCGTGCGAAACCGTTTTGGCCGTGAAGGAAATGAGTTGCTCGGCGACGTTGACCACGCCCAAAATCACAGCGAAAACCGGGTTCTTGCTGGTCCCGAAAGGCGCAGACACCAACTCGTGCGCCCAGCCGCCAATGCCCTTGATCTTGATGTTGTAGAAAAGGCAGATAAAGAGAACCGAAACCGACAGGCCCATGGTGACGGACAAGTCGGCCGTGGGCACAACGCGCAGATAGGCGTGGTGCGGATCCAAACCCATGAGACTGTAAACACCGCTCCAGACCACAGGCAGGAAGTCCAGCGGCAACAAATCCATGGCATTGAGCAGGAAAATCCAGACAAACACCGTCAAGGCCAACGGGGCCACCAATTTGCGGCTGGTGGCGTTGTGAACGATGGACTTGGCCTGGCCGTCCACCATTTCCATGAGCATTTCAACGGCCGCCTGAAAACGTCCGGGAACGCCGGCAGTGGCTTTGCGAGCGGCCTTCCACAAAAAGAAGCAGCCGAGGACGCCAAGCAAAACAGAGAAAAACAGGGAATCGATATTGAAAACCGAGAAGTCAACGATCTCAGTTTGCTGCTTGTTTTGCCAATGGGTCAGGTGGTGAACAATATAGTCACTGGCTGTAGGCGCGTTTGTTGCTTCGGACATTGTTTACTCTTTACGCAATTTTTCGTTTCCGGCGCATCCCAAGCGCCAGCCAATACACCTTCAGGGTCACGATGAGTCCGATCAGCATGGCCAACCAGTCCAGATCTGCAACCAACCGGGGGGCTGCGGCCAGCATGGCGACACTCACGCCAATCTTGACCGCTTCCCACACAAAAAAACCAAAACCTGCTGTGACAGCGCTGATGGAGGAAAACTGACTCCGCAGACCGCGCGCAAACAGCGCACCCGGAATCACCACCGCCAGACAACCGTAAAACGCCGACCAAGCCGACGCCCCTTGGCCAGTGAGTACGCCGGCAACCATGGCTGCCACAACACCCACCACCATCTGAGCTGAGAGTACCCACCACACCGACAGCGAAGGATTCTGAGCAATCAGCCGCTGCGCCTGCTCAGGCGACAAGGGGCTGAAATCAGAATCTTCGGCGGGTGCGTTTCCTGGCGTTTCTGTCATTGTCCACACCATCGGTTACGCCAAAGTTACAACGGGCACACTCAGCAAAGCCACTCATTATACGTAGAAACCCGCGTCTTTCGTCAATAGGGTCATACTCATTGATTGGGGGCTTATCCTGCGTCCAATCATTCTTTCCAAAATGCCATGAACAATTTAATGAATTTTCTCCATGTCAGCGCCGCCATTGTTTGGTTGGGCGGGGTGAGCTTCATGCTTTTTGCCTTGCGCCCGGCAGCGATGGACTTGCCGCCACCGCAGCGTCTGCCCTTGATGACCCAGGTACTCCGGCGGTTTTTCAGGCTGGTCTGGCCGTGCATCGGGCTGCTGCTGGCCACCGGCCTGGTGATGCTGCTGGGTGTCGGCATGCGGCAAGCCCCCGTGGGCTGGCACCTGATGCTGGGCATCGGGCTGCTGATGTTTGCGGTGTTCGGGCATCTTTATTTCGGCCCTTTCCGGCGCCTGCGCGCCGCCGTGGAAGCTGCTGACTGGCCCCAAGCCGGCCAAAAGCTGGGGCAGATCGCCAAACTGGCCCAATTGAACCTGGCGCTGGGCGCACTGGCGATAGCGGCCGTGGCGATTTGGCGCTGATTTTCCCGCGCTTTGCCTGACAATCACGCCATGAGCACCAGCCACACATCGACTTCCGCTCCCCTGGCAGGCGATCCTGCCGCCGACCTGCCGCGCACCCTGTGCTACCTCAATGGCGAATACACCGCCCTGCAAGACGCCAAAATCAGTGTGCTGGACCGTGGTTTCATTTTTGGCGACGGCGTCTATGAAGTGCTGCCGGTCTACGCCGGCAAGCCTTTTCGCTTTGCGCAGCACATGGCCCGGCTGGACCGCAGTCTGGGCGAATTGCGCATGGCCAATCCCCTGACGCATGCTGCGTGGCAAGCCGTGGCGGCCAAACTGATCGCCAGTTTTGCCGAAGGGGCGGGCGTGTCTGCCGACAAGCTGGACCAGCTCATTTACATCCAGGTCACACGCGGCGTGGCGCTGCGCGACCACGTCATGACCACCGGTTTGGTGCCCACCGTGTTTGTCATGACCAACCTGATGAAGCCCGTGCCGGCGGCGCAACGCGCCACAGGTGTAGCCTGCGTCACGGCTGATGACTTCCGCTGGGCGAAGGGGCATATCAAAAGTACCAGCTTGCTGGGCGCGGTGTTCGCCCGACAGATCAGTGCCGATGTGGGCGCCACGGAAACCGTGATGTTTCGCGATGGCATGCTGAGCGAAGCCGCCACCGCCAACGTCTGGGTGGTCAAGGACGGCTGCGTATTGGGCACGCCCAAAGACAACCTGGTGCTCGAAGGCATACGCTACGGCCTGATTGAAGAGCTGTGCCGCGCCGCCGGTCTGCGCTTTGAGTTGCGCCGCATCAGCCGTGCAGAAGTGTTTGCCGCCGACGAGTTGATGCTGAGTTCGGCCACCAAAGAGGTCTTGCCAATCACCCGGCTGGACGGCCTGCCCATCGGCACAGGCTTGCCGGGCCCCATCTATGACCAGCTGTATGCGGGCTACCAGCGCGCAAAGAAAGACGCTGCTGCATGAGTGTCCTGCCACCTGCGCCGGCAGCGCAACAAGAGTCGCTGATCGAATATCCCTCCTTGTTTCCCATCAAGGTGATGGGCGTGAAAGTCGACGGCCTGGTGCACGCCATCAGCATCATCGCCCGCCAGTTTGACCCGGCTTTTGACGCCAGCACCATTGAGCTGCGCGAAAGCAAGGGCGGCAAATACCTGGGCGTGACCATCACCGTCACCGCCACCAGCCGTGAGCAGCTCGACGAGCTGTACCG
>CANIDW010000301.1 GCA_947466165.1 Comamonadaceae bacterium
TAAAACAAGTCAGGGCGCAGGAAGCGCAGCCGGCAGCTCGAGGCCGGCGCTAGCGCTGCGTTCGAGCAAGAAGTCGGCAAAGGCTGACAGGTCCCGGTGCAGCCGCGTGCCGGCCGGCAAGCCTTCAGGCTGGCCACCCGCCAGAAATGCGCTGGACTTGCCCGTCAAGACCAGATGCGGCTCGCAACCGGCGCTGGCGCCGGCCGTCACGTCACGCACCGTGTCACCGCATGCAGGAACACCCTTGAGTGGGACCCCATAGCGCTGACCGATCTGCTCAAAAAGGCCGGGCAGGGGTTTGCGGCAGCTGCATTTGTCGTCAGGTGTGTGCGGGCAGTAAAACACCGCGTCAATACGCCCGCCCATGGTGGCCAGCTGCTTATTCAGCTTGGCATGCATGGCGTTGAGCGCCGCCACATCAAACAAGCCGCGCCCCAAGCCCGATTGGTTAGAGGCGATGACGATGCGCCAGCCTGCGTGCGTCAGTCTGGCAATGCCTTCCAGCGCACCGGGCAGGGCTTGCCATTCATCAGGCGACTTGATGTAGTCGTCACTGTCACGATTGATCGTGCCGTCGCGGTCTAGGATGACGAGTTTCATGACAAGCCTAGCTGGCCAGTTTGGACAAATCGGCCACGCGGTTCATGGCCACGTGCAAGCTTTTGAGCAAGCCCTGGCGATTCAAACGCAAGTCCATCTCTTCAGCATTGACCATGACCCCGTCAAAGAAAGCATCGACAGGCGCACGCAAGGCGGCCAGGGTTTGCAGCGAAGCGGTGTAGTCGCCGGCTTCAAACTGCTTGTGCGCCTCAGGCAATACAAGGCCCATGGCCGCGTGCAAAGCTATTTCAGCCGGCTCTTTGAGCAGCAAGGCGCTGACATGCGCATCGACCTCAGGCGCTTTTTTGAGGATGTTGGCTATGCGCTTGTTGGCTGCAGCCAATGCCGGTGCCTCGGGCAGCGCGGCAAAGGCGCGCACCGCGGCCAGCCGGCGGCTGACTTCGCCCAGTTGCTGCGGACGCAAGGCCAGCACGGCATCGACCTCTTGCGCGCTATAGCCCTGTTCGCGCAAGCTGCCGGCCAGGCGCTCGTAAATGAAGTCGAGCAAGGCCGCAGAGGAATCTTGAATTTTGTCGCCAAAGGCGTGGCCGACGTCGCGCACCAGCGAGTCCAGGTTCAGCGGCAAAGCTTTGTCGGCCAGCATGCGCACCACGCCCAGCGCATGGCGGCGCAGTGCAAACGGGTCCTTGTCGCCGGTCGGCAAGTTGCCGATGCCGAACATACCGGCCAATGTTTCGAGCTTGTCGGCCAGCGCCACCGCCAGGCCGACCAGGCTGCGCGGCAGTTCGTCGCCGGCAAAGCGTGGTTTGTAATGGTCTTCAATCGCGTCGGCAACCTCTGGCGCCAGGCCGTCGTTGAGCGCGTAGTAGCGCCCCATGATGCCTTGCAGCTCAGGGAACTCGCCCACCATGTCGGTCACCAGATCGGTCTTGGCGAGCTGGGCCGCCTGGTCGGCCTGCGCCGCCAGTGCTGGCCCGCCCAATTGCTGACCGATGGCCTTGGCAATGGCGCGCACTCGCGTTACGCGCTCGCCCTGCGAGCCGAGCTTGTTGTGATAAACCACTTTGTCCAAACCGGCCACGCGCGAGGCCAGCGTTTTTTTGCGGTCCTGGTCGAAGAAAAACTTGGCGTCGGCCAGGCGCGGTCGCACCACGCGCTCATTACCACCAATCACCGCACTGGCGTCTGCTGGGTTGATGTTGCTGACCACTAAAAACCGGTTTGTCAGCTTGCCGGCGGCGTCGAGCAGCGGAAAGTATTTCTGATTGGCCTTCATGGTCAGGATCAGGCATTCCTGCGGCACCGCAAGGAACTCTTTTTCAAAGCTGCAGACCAGTACCTTGGGCCGCTCGACCAGCGAGGTCACTTCGTCCAGCAGCGCATCGTCTTCAATCGGCTTCACACCGCCGCCCATGCTGGTTGCAGCGGCAGCCAGCTGGCCAGCGATCTCGGCTTTGCGCTCAGCAAAGCTGGCGATCACAGCGCCGACTTTTCGCAGCGTCTCTGCGTACTGGTCGGCATGCTGGATGACCACGGGCGAAACAGATGCTTCAAAACGGTGACCCTGTGTGGTGTTGCTGGAAGTCAGGCCCAACGCATGCACGGGAACGACATCCGCGCCATGCAAGGCCAGCAGGCCGTGGGCCGGCCGCACAAAGCTCACGCTGCTCCAGCCGGGCAGTTCGCAGTCACGCTCAAGCTGGTAGCTCATGACTTTGGGTATGGGCAGTTTGGCGATGGCTTCGAGCAAGGCTTTTTGCAAGCCCTCGGCCAGCGTCGCGCCCTTGACCATGCTGTCGTAAAACAGAGCCTCGGCCTTGCCGTCCATGGCGCGCTTGAGCTGTGGCACAGCCGAAGCGTCGGCACCGAGTGCGCTCAGCCGTTTGAGCAAGGCGGGCGTTGCGTTACCGCTGGCGTCCAGACCGACGCCGACGGGCATGAGTTTTTGCGAGACGGCTTTGTCTGTGGCCTGTGCGGCCACCTGGGTGATGTGGGCAGCCAGCCTACGCGGTGAAGCGTAATCAGTCAAAACCGAACCGGCGGCGGCCAGGCCTTGCGCCTGGAGTTGCTCAAACAGAACACCGGCAAAAGCATCACCAAGTTTTTTCAGCGCCTTGGGCGGCAGCTCTTCAACAAAGAGTTCGAGCAAGAGGTTCTGGGTTGTCATCGTCATCTTGCTCACGCGGCTTTCTGGTTCAAGACAGGCATGGCGGTTTGCATCTGCGCCACCCATTCGCGCGGCGCCAGCGGAAAGCCCAGGCGTTCGCGGCTGTCAAAGTAACTTTGTGCCACGGCGCGCGCCAGGTTGCGGATGCGGCCGATGTAGGCGGCGCGCTCGGTCACGGAAATTGCGCCGCGCGCGTCCAGCAGGTTGAAGCTGTGCGCGGCTTTGAGCACTTGCTCGTAAGCGGGCAGCGCGAGCTGGGCCTCGATCAGGTGCTTGGCCTGTTTTTCATGCGCAGCAAAGGCGGTGAACAAAAATTCGGCATCGCTGTGCTCGAAGTTGTAGGTCGATTGCTCGACCTCGTTTTGTTTGTACACGTCCCCATAACTGAGCCCTTCAGTCCATGTCAGGTTGTAGACGTTGTCCACGCCCTGCAGGTACATGGCCAGGCGCTCCAGACCGTAGGTGATCTCGCCGGTGATGGGCTGGCAGTCGATGCCGCCGACTTGCTGGAAGTAGGTGAACTGCGTGACTTCCATGCCGTTGAGCCAGACTTCCCAGCCCAGGCCCCAGGCGCCCAGCGTCGGGTTTTCCCA
>CANIDW010000302.1 GCA_947466165.1 Comamonadaceae bacterium
AGCGCGCCTGGTGCCCAAACGCTTTTTGGCCACCACGCCGTACCCGCAGCTGCAGCACTTTACGCGCTACCTCAAGGCCATCACCCTGCGCCTGGACAAGTGGCGCGCCGACCCCGCCCGCGACGCCACCCGCCTGACAGAGTTGCGCCCGCAAGAGCAACGCTTTTGGCGACTGGTGGCCGAACGAAAAGGCACCATAGACGCCCGCATGCAGGAATACCGCTGGCTGCTCGAAGAGCTGCGCGTGAGCTTTTTTGCGCAAGAGCTACGCACGCCGCAGCCGGTGAGCGTCAAGCGGCTGGACAAAGCCTGGGGCCAGATTAACTCTTGATTCGGGGATGGATTCCTGCCTACGCAGGAATGACGGAGTGGGCAGGAATGACGGAGGGGGCGCGAAAACGCCAGTCCTTCGAAAGCCTCAGGGCGAACGAAAAAGGGAAAAAACCCTTCGACAAGCTCAGGGCGAACGGGGTGAGGGAGCGTTCAGGTCCGATCTGTACCCTGTCCGTTCGCCCTGAGCCTGTCGAAGGGCTTGGGACAGTTCAGCTGTTTAAAGCTTGGCCAGCCGCCCCAGCGCGGCCTGGAGCGTTTCGTCTTTTTTAGCAAAGCAAAAGCGCACTACGCGCTGGTCAAAGCTGTTGCCGTAGAAGGCTGACATGGGGATGGCTGCGACGCCGATCTCGGTGGTCAGCCATTTGCAGAAGTCGGCTTCGCCCAGGTCGCTGACGCCTGAGATGTCCACGCACTGGAAGTAAGTGCCTTCGCTGGGCAGCAGCTTGAACTTGGTGGCGGCCAGGCCTTCGCGGAACAGGTCGCGCTTGCGTTGGTAGAAGGCCGGCAAGTCCAGGTAGGCGGCGGGCTTGGCCATGTAGCTGGCCAGGGCGTGTTGTACCGGGGTGTTGACGGTGAATACATTGAACTGGTGCACTTTGCGGAACTCTGCCGTGAGCGTGGCGGGGGCGGCCACGTAGCCGACTTTCCAGCCGGTGACGTGGTAGGTCTTGCCGAAGCTGCTGACGATGAAGGCGCGCGCGGCCAGGCCGGGAAAGCGCACGGCGCTGTGGTGCATGGCGCCCAGGGCGGCGTCGAACACCATGTGTTCATAGACCTCGTCGCTGATGAGCAGCACGTCGGTGGGCGCCAGCAGGGTTTGCAGGCGCAGCATCTCGGCTTCGGTCCAGACGGTGGCGCTGGGGTTGTGCGGCGAATTGATGATGATGGCGCGGGTTTTGGGGCTGAGCGCGGCGGCGATCTTGTCGAAGTCAGGCCGGAAAGTGCCGGGGGTGAGCGGCACGCGCACCACGGTGCCGCCGGCCAGCTCGATGTTGGGCACGTAGCTGTCGTAGCAGGGCTCGAGCACGATCACTTCGTCGCCCGGATGCACGATGCCCAGAATGATGGTGATGATGGCTTGCGTAGCGCCAGCGGTGACGGTGATCTCGGTGGCCGGGTTGTAGCTGCGGCCGTGCAGGGTTTGAATTTTGGCGGCGATGGCTTCGCGCAGCACGGGCACGCCCGTCATGGGCGGGTATTGGTTCAGGCCGCTTTGCATGGCAGTCGTCACCGCGTTGACCAGCGCCGGGTCACATTCGAAGTCTGGAAAGCCCTGGCCCAGGTTGACGGCATTTTTTTCTGTGGCCAGTGCCGACATGACGGTGAAGATGGTGGTGCCGACATTGGGCAGGCGGCTTTGCAGGGTGGGGGTGTGCTGGCGCACGGCGGCGAGGGTAGGGCTCATGGGTTTCAAACTTCGTAGTCGTTGATACGGCCGGTCATGGCTTTGGTGATGAGCTCGCGGGTCAGCTTGTCGCTCACCAGTTCGGCAAATTTGTAGACGAAATTGCGCAGGTAGGCGCTGCGCTTGAAGGCCACGCGCGCCACGTTCATGCCAAAAAGCTGTCCTGCCGGCAAGGTCACCAGGTCGGTGTTGGTGCCGTCGTCTCGCAGCGCCATTTCAGCCACGATACCGACACCCAGGCCCAGTCGCACATAGGTTTTGATGACGTCGGAGTCGATGGCCTCTAGGGCAATGCGCGGGTGCAGGCGCTTGGCGGCGAAGGCTTCGTCGATCTTGGTTCGGCCCGTGAAGGACGGGTGGTAAGTGATGAGGGGTTGGCCGGCCAGCTCTTCCAGCGTGATGTTTTTTTGCCGGGCCAGTGGATGGTCGGCCGGCATGACCAGCATGTGCTGCCATTCGTAGCAGGGCAGGGTGACCAGCTCGTCGTACTGCGCCAGAGATTCGGTGGCGATGCCGATCTCGGCAACCTCGTCGATCAACATGCGCGCCACCTGGTCGGGCGAGCCCTGGTGCAAGCTGACATTGACTTTGGGAAAGGCCTCGCGCAGGCGCGCCACCGGTTGCGGCAGCACGTAACGCGCCTGGGTGTGTGTGGTGGCAATCGACAGGGTGCCGCTGTCCTGGGCTGAGTACTGCTCGCCGATGCGCTTGAGGTTGCCAACTTCCCGCATGATCAGTTCTATGCTTTGCAGCACGTGCTGGCCGGGTTCGGTCACGCGTTTGAGGCGTTTGCCGTGGCGCGCAAAGATTTCTACGCCCAATTCTTCTTCCAGTTCAATGATGGCTTTGGAAACGCCCGGTTGCGAGGTGTGCAGGGCGCGGGCGGTTTCTGTGAGGTTGAGCTTGCGGCGAACGGCCTCTTGAACAAAGCGAAACTGGTGAAGGTTCATATCAAATAAATACTTATGTTGCGCTTCATTATGACATTTTGGACTTAAAGAGGCAGGCTTCGATTGGCTGCGCAACAGGCTTTGCGGGGCCTCAAGTCTGGCGATCAGGCCAGCGCAATGTCGGCTAGAAGTGCAGTGAGTTGGGGTGACTCGCCTGCTGTGGCCAACAACTCAAGCCTTACCTGGGGGTGTTTGCTGCGAATCTCTTCGGCGATCAGTGGCAGGTCTTCACGCGCGTGCTTACCAACCCCCAGAAACAAGGGGAAAAGGCGGATCTGGGTGGCCCCAGCGCTGACCATGTCGTCTGCGGCCTGCGGCAGACTCGGCAAACATAACTCGAGGTAGGCGCAGCTCACAAGGGCCGCAGGGTGGCGACGCTTGATTTCAGTGGCCACAGCTTCAATAGGCAGGCGCCAGAGTGGGTCTCTGGAGCCGTGGGCAAACAAAATGATGGCGGTGGTCATGCGCTTGGGCAGGGGGGAGCAGTTGGGTTAAAAAGACAGCCAGGTGCGTTAACGCCGCAGCACCAGCCAGCCGAAGGCCGTCAATGAAATGCCGGTGTAAAGCAAGCCCGGGGCGGCAGCCGCCAACCAAGGCTCCCATTTTTGC
>CANIDW010000303.1 GCA_947466165.1 Comamonadaceae bacterium
CGTGCAGGGCGTCTTCTACGCGGGCTTTTTTCTCTTTCATTTCGACTTCGGTGGCAGCGCCGACCTTGATCACTGCCACACCGCCGGCCAATTTGGCCACGCGCTCTTGCAGTTTTTCGCGGTCGTAGTCGCTGGTTGCTTCTTCGATCTGCACGCGGATTTGCTTGACGCGGGCTTCGATGTCCGCAGCAGCGCCTGCACCGTCGATGATGATGGTGTTTTCTTTGCCCACTTCGATGCGTTTGGCAGAGCCGAGGTCAGCCAGGGTCACTTTTTCGAGCGACATGCCGACTTCTTCAGCGATCACTTTGCCGCCGGTCAGGATGGCGATGTCTTCCAGCATGGCTTTGCGGCGATCGCCGAAACCAGGGGCCTTGACAGCGACAACCTTCAGGATGCCGCGCAGTGTGTTCACCACCAAAGTAGCCAGGGCTTCGCCTTCGACTTCTTCAGCCACGATCAAGAGGGGACGGCCAGCCTTGGCGACTTGCTCCAGCGTTGGCAGCAGGTCACGGATGTTGCTGATCTTCTTGTCGTAGAGCAGCACAAACGGGTTGTCCAGCAAAGCGGCTTGCTTTTCAGGGTTGTTGATGAAGTAAGGGCTGAGGTAGCCGCGGTCAAACTGCATGCCTTCAACGACTTCCAGCTCGGACTCGAGTGACTTGCCGTCTTCCACGGTGATGACGCCTTCTTTGCCGACTTTGTCCATGGCATCTGCAATGATCTTGCCGATGGTTTCGTCAGAGTTGGCAGAGATCGAGCCGACCTGTGCGATTTCTTTCGACGTGGTGGTGGCTTTAGAAGCTTTTTTCAGTTCTGCGACCAGAGCCGAAACAGCCTTGTCGATGCCGCGCTTGAGGTCCATGGGGTTCATGCCGGCCGCCACGTACTTCATGCCTTCGTGCACGATAGCTTGCGCCAGCACAGTCGCTGTGGTGGTGCCGTCGCCAGCGATGTCGGAAGTCTTGGAAGCGACTTCCTTGACCATCTGCGCGCCCATGTTCTGCAGCTTGTCTTTGAGTTCGATTTCTTTAGCGACGGACACGCCGTCTTTGGTCACGGTGGGGGCGCCGAAAGAGCGCTCCAGGACCACGTTGCGGCCTTTAGGGCCCAGGGTGACTTTGACGGCGTTGGCCAGGATGTTGACACCCTCGACCATGCGTGCGCGGGCTTCGCCGCCGAAAACTACATCTTTTGCTGCCATGTGTGGCTCCTAAATAGGGTTAAAAATTCAAATACGGGGATTGATCAGTTTGGGGACAGAGCGAACAGGCGCTGCGCGCGTTGTTCGGTCAGTCCCACAAAGTTTTCGGGTTTATTTGCTGAGAAAATTATTTCTCAACGACAGCAAATAAATCTTCCTCTTTCATCACCAGCAGCTCGTTGCCATCGACCTTGACGGTCTGGCCGCTGTATTTGCCAAACAGGACGCGATCGCCCACTTTGACGCCGACCGGGCTGAGTTCGCCCTTGTCGTTTTTCTTGCCGGGGCCGACGGCCAGGACTTCACCTTGATCTGGCTTTTCAGCAGCGCTGTCAGGGATGACGATGCCCGAAGCGGTTTTGGTTTCGTTTTCGACGCGTTTGACAATCACGCGGTCGTGCAGGGGACGAAGTTTCATGGGAGCTCCTTGTTTTGAAACACAGTTGTGGACATTAAAAAGCACCGCTTGACTCACGCAAGTAGTTGGTGCTCGCTAACATTTTTGAGGGTTGAGGTCTTCGCCGGACTGAAGCAGTCAATCCAGGCTTGCTAGCACTCAACACCATCGAGTGCTAATCATAAGGGCGTTTTGACAGCTTTCAAGCCCCGGACCGGGTAGATGGAAACTAAAAAGGGGTTTTTAGCCTTCAATCCCCCAATTGGCGGGTGCTGGCGGGCCAGCTTGCTTGACAGCCCAGTCCTTGGCCCCGAGGATGAGGGCTGATTCACTTGGCAGACAAAAAACATGTCCGTTTACGATTTTGAAGCTTTGCAGATTAATGGCGAGCCAGTGCGCTTGGAGCAGTTCAGGGGCCGGCCGATGTTGATCGTCAACACCGCCAGCGCCTGCGGTTTCACGCCGCAGTTTGCCGGTCTGGAGGCCTTGCACAAGGAGTACGCCGGGCAGGGCCTGGTGGTTTTGGGTTTTCCGTGCAACCAGTTTGGCGCGCAGGACAAGGGCAGCAACAGCGAGATTGCCGAGTTCTGCCAAAAGAACTACGGCGTGAGTTTTGCCATGATGGCCAAGGTCGAGGTCAATGGCGCCGGCGCACACCCGCTCTACCAATGGTTGTGCAAAGAAGCGCCCGGCCTGCTGGGCACCCAGAGCATCAAGTGGAATTTCACCAAATTCCTGGTGGCCAAAGACGGCGCGGTGCTCAAGCGCTATGCGCCCACCGACACGCCCCAGAGTCTGGCAAAAGACATTGAAGCTGCCCTGACATAACATGCTTGTTTCACACAACGACCAAAGAGCACCAAGTGGCAGATCTTCATATCGTCCGTGAACACGCCATGGGCATGGCTGGGGCGCGTCAATTGGCCTTGGACTGGGCGCAGGAAATGGAGAGTGAGTTCCGCATGCGCTGCACTTACCAGGAAGGACCGCTGCAAGACTTGGTCACATTTGAAGGCACAGGCGCCAAGGGCACGCTTGAAGTGAACGCCACAAGCTTTGACCTCAACGTCAAACTGGGTTTCATGCTAGGCAACTTCAAAGACAAAATTGAAGCTGTCATTCGCAAAAAACTGGATGCTTGCGGCTGAGCCGGCTTGACCCAGGTTTAAACATCCCTTTGCAGACCCTCACCGGGGTTCAAACACCATGGCCCTGACGATCAACCACCTGTCCATCCGCACCCTTGACATGGAAAGCACGCGCCGCTTTTATGTGGACCTGCTCGGCCTGAGCGTCGGGCCGCGTCCGGCTTTTCCTTTTCCCGGCCTCTGGCTTTACCGTGGCGACCATGCCGACGTCGCCAATGCCGTGGTGCATGTGATTGGCATGGACCCGAACGACCCGGATGGCCTGAAAAAATACCTGGGTGATCGCGACGTTTCTGCGCTCACGGGCAGTGGGGCGATCGATCACATTGCATTTTTCGCCGATGGCCTGAGCGACATGTTGGCGCATTTGAAAACACAGGGCATAGCACCGCGCCAGCGCACCGTGCCATCTATCGGCTTGCATCAGTTGTTCCTCGATGACCCGAACGGCGTGGTGGTCGAGCTCAATTACCCGGCTGCCGAAAAGCAGGCGCTCGACGCAGCAGCCTGAATGGCGCGCATCCTTGTCATCGGCGGTTCGCTGGGC
>CANIDW010000304.1 GCA_947466165.1 Comamonadaceae bacterium
CATCGCGGGTGTCGTTCAATGGTAGGACTCTTGCTTCCCAAGCAAATAACGTGGGTTCGATTCCCATCACCCGCTCCACAGGATCGTTTCAGATCGTATCAAGAAGTCTGATAACCCACACGGTAGCCGGCGGCTGTCCAAGGCAGGCTTTGCTGGCCATTGGCAGAGCCTTCAAATAAACCCAAAAGGCGCTTAAAAACCGAAGCAGCAACGGCGCGATGAGGTCTGTAGAAACCCCTTGAAGCGAATGATCAACCCCGATGGGATGAATTTAGGCTCAGCTTAGGCTCAAAAGAGAGAGTTTTTGAGAGCTTTTATGGGGATTCATGAATTACTATTTTGATGAAGCTTCACTTCATCAACCCGTTTTTTTAAACGCCATCCATGCCAGACATTGAAGACCTGCAAAAAATCAAGGCCGCCCTTGAAGAGCAAATTGCACAGGCGATGGAGGAAAAAGCCAGGCTCAAAAAACAGGAGGAAGTGGAGCGAGTCAAGGCGCGCGAAGCTGAGATCGCCACTGGCCTCAAAGAAATTTCCGTATTGATGCGTCAATACCGGTTGAGCAAAGAACATCTTTTCAAGGCTGCGAAAAGCGCAATGCCGAAGCAAGTTGCCGGCGCCGAGGGCGGCGCCACGAGCAGGGAATTCAACCCTAACGATATTCGCGATGACTCCAGTTTTGAGTTTGAACGCCCTGCTGTGTCCAATGAGCCGGCCCGACCCATGTCAGTGGAAGAAATGAGGCAGTTCTATGGGCAGCTTGATGCTATACAGCCCAGGTCGGCCTAACCCCTACGCAGAAAAAATCGCCTACTCACTCCAAAGCGAGCAAGACGGTTTCCATCCATCACGCCCGGTCAGACGAACTCAGGAAGCAAGTCGCGCAGTGCGAGAAAGCAGTATGCTAGTGGAATGCTCGCTCAATCTCATTAAGAGGTCCTTCCCATGGAAGCCAAGACTTTGACTGGCGCTTGCCTGTGCGGTAGCGTCCGCTACACCGTGCAAGGCGACCCGCAACGCGCTTATCACTGCCACTGTGATCGGTGCCGCAAAGCAACTGGAACAGGCCATGCGTCGAACCTGGTTGTCGCCGGCACCCTCACTTGGAACACTGGCGAGGCGCTGGTGCGGCAGTTCAAGGTGCCCGAGGCCCAGCGTTTCACGAATACGTTCTGCAGTGAATGTGGCGGACGGGTTCCGCGGTCGGTTGCGGGGTCGGGCACAGTCATGATCCCGATGGGGTCGCTGAACGACGACCCGGGAATCGAACCCCAGGCGCGGATCTTCCTAGGCTCGGGAGCGGCTTGGTCTTGCAACGGCCAGGTGCTGCCCGGCTTCGACGAGAGGCCGGGCTGAAGGGCGCGCCTCTCAGCGGCGAACTAGATTTCCTGGCCGTTCAGATCTGAGTATTTCCGGCTCATGAGCGTAGTCATGGTTGCGCTTCGAGCTGGAATCCGCTCTTTGTGAAGCAGCATCCAGAGACGGCAAAAAATCTGTTGGTCATTGCGGTGGTACTTTGAAGATCAAATCAGCTTCACGCCGGTTTTGGATTGCAAATGTTCGCGCGTTACACCCGGCGCCATTTCTACGACCTTGAGCCCTTTTGGCGTCACGTCCATCACGGCCAGGTCGGTGATGATGCGGTCGACCACGCCCACGCCCGTTAAGGGCAAAGTGCATTGAGGCAGGATCTTCAGGTCCTCGGTGCCGTCTTTCTTTTTGGCCACGTGCTCCATCAGCACAATGACGCGCTTGACGCCGGCCACCAGGTCCATGGCGCCGCCCATGCCCTTGACCATCTTGCCGGGGATCATCCAGTTGGCCAGGTCGCCCTGCTCGCTGACTTGCATCGCGCCCAGAATGCTCAGGTTGATCTTGCCGCCGCGGATCATGGCAAAGCTGTCGTGGCTGCCGAAAATAGATGAGCCGGGAATCGTGGTCACGGTCTGCTTACCGGCGTTGATCAGGTCGGCGTCCACCTCGTCTTCGTGCGGGAAAGCGCCAATGCCGAGCATGCCGTTTTCAGACTGCAGCCAGACTTCTTTGTCGGCCGGCACAAAGTTGGCCACCAGCGTCGGAATGCCGATGCCGAGATTGACGTAAAAACCGTCTTCGAGTTCCTGGGCCGCACGCGCGGCCATCTGGTCTTGGGTCCAAGGCATCTCAAACTCCTGCGGGTGTGTTGGCGGGGACGGTCACAGTGCGCTTTTCAATGCGCTTTTCAGGGGTGGCATTGAGCACGATGCGGTGCACATAAATGCCGGGCAAATGAATGTCGTCCGGTGCCAGTTCGCCGACTTCCACAATTTTCTCGACCTCCACAATGCACAGCTTGCCGGCCATGGCCACAGCCGGGTTGAAGTTGCGCGCTGTCAAACGAAAACGCAGGTTGCCCGACTTGTCGGCCACGTCAGCCTTGACCAGCGCAATGTCCGGCACCAGAGAGCGTTCCATCACGTACATCTCGCCATCAAACTCG
Source organism: Comamonadaceae bacterium (assembly GCA_947466165.1). GTDB lineage: Bacteria > Pseudomonadota > Gammaproteobacteria > Burkholderiales > Burkholderiaceae_C > Polaromonas. Next base: position 2,483 of record CANIDW010000304.1, read on the forward strand.
CGCAACTCTTTGCCGTCAGCCACCATGGTGCCAACACCGGTTTTGGTGAAAAACGCCGGAATGCCGGCGCCGCCGGCGCGCAGCTTTTCAGCCAGCGTGCCCTGCGGTGTGAACTCCAGCGCCAGCTCACCGGCCAGGTACTGGCGCTCAAACTCCTTGTTCTCGCCCACGTAGCTTGAAATCATTTTTTTAACCTGCCGCGTGTCCAGCAGCTTGCCCAGGCCAAAGCCGTCAACGCCGGCATTGTTGGCAATCACCGTCAGGTTTTGCACGCCGCTGTCCTTGACGGCCTCAATCAGCGCCTCAGGAATGCCGCACAAACCAAAACCGCCCACGGCCATGAGCTGGCCGTCTTTGACCACGCCCTTCAGAGCCGCGTCAGCGGATGGAAAAATTTTGTTCACAGATGTCTCCGGTTAAAGCTGGCAAGCCCGCATGAGCTCATCAGAAGAAAGTGCTCTGCGATGATACCTAATCAGCTGCTGACTCAGGCCTGACGCGCAGGCCCGTCCACCACCTCCGCCGCGGTGCGAAACGCCTCCACAGCTGAGGGTACGCCGCAGTAAACGGCGGCGTGCAGCAGTATTTCCTGCAGCTCGGCCGGTGTGACGCCGTTATTCAGCGCGCCGCGCACATGGCCTTTGAGTTCGTGCTGTTTGCCCATGGCAATCAACATGGCCACGGTGATCATGCTGCGGGTTTTGAGTTCCAGCCCCGGGCGCTGCCAGACGTCGCCCCAGGCTTTGGCCGTGATGTGTTCCTGCATGGGCTGCGTGAAGTCTGTGGCGCCGCCCAGGGCTTTGTCCACAAA
>CANIDW010000305.1 GCA_947466165.1 Comamonadaceae bacterium
CCACCTGCGCGAGCAGCACCGGGTCGTCAATATCAAACCAGCGCTTCAGACCGGGAGCGCGTTGGCTCTGGGCCTCGGGGTCCAGGGCGATGATCTCCAGGTAGGTGTCGGGGAAAGCAAAGCTGGAGATGTTGACCAGCAGGTTGTGCGTGCCCATCAGCGGGTGCTGACCGCCCGGCGAGGGTGTGACGCCGAGCAGGCGGGTGCACCAGCGCGAGCCTTCGTCCAGCGTGGCGGCCAGCACCACCAGGTGGTCGACCGTTGTGCGCAAAATCTGTTGGTTCATAGCAGCACCTCCCCTTTGATGCATGTTACAGAATCTCCACCGATCCAGACTTGGCCGCCTGCATCGCGCCGCACATGCACCTGGCCGGCGCGGCCTATGTTCAGGCCCTGCGAGGCAGTGTAGTTGTCGGGCAGCAGGCCATCGCCGATGAGCCACTGTGCCAGGCTGGCGTTGAAGCTGCCAGTGACCGGGTCTTCGGTGACCTGCGGTCCGGTAATGAAAAAGAAACGTACTTCCACCGTGGGCTCGTTCGCAGTTTGCAGCGATGCATTTGCGTTCCGGGACTCAAAAGCCCGCGCCTCGCGGTTGGAGCGCCCTATCAAGCCCGGCGCTGATGGTGCGTGCGCAACAGCCGCCAGCCCTACGCCGCTGATGCCGATCTGCGGCATCAGGCGCGCGAGCGCAGCCAGGTCGGGCTCCAGCGCCAACACGGTGCTGGTGTCGTCTACCCAAAAACCGAAATGCTGGGGGCCGTTGCAAAGGTGCTGGGCCGCCACAATCTGGCGATGCTGCAATCCCATGGCGGCGGCCAGCGCAGCACCCGCCTCGGGCGTGGGCTCGCGGCGTATCAGGGGCGGCGCGGCAAAAGCCAGACGCTGCCCGCTAGGGGACGCGGCGTTGGGCGTGCGGCTAATGGCCACCAGGCCGGCCTTGCACTGCTGCACCAAGCGCGCTGGGTCACGCGGCACGCCTCCGGCCTCTAGCCAGGCGTGGCAACTGCCTAGCGTGGGGTGGCCGGCAAAGGGCATCTCATACCCCGGCGCAAAGATGCGCACCTGGTAGTCCGCCCCAGCAGCGGCGGCCTCGGGGGTGGGCGGCAGCAAAAAAGTGGTTTCAGACAAGTTGGTCCAACAGGCAAAACGCTGCATGTCGGCGTCGCTCAGGCCTTCGCCGTCCAGCACCACGGCCAGCGCGTTGCCCAGATAGGCTTGGGCGGTGAACACATCAACTTGTTTGAAAGCTCGGTTGCGCATACGGTTCAACCTGGGTTTGACGGTAGGTGGGGTGCCGGATGCACCGCCATTTTTTTACTTAAAAACACCGTGCAGATCACCGCCAGCGCAAAGCCGATGGTCAGCGCGTCCAGCTTTTCGCCCAGCAGCGGCACGGCAAACAGCATGGTGATGAAGGGCTGCAAGAGCTGGACCTGGCTCACGCGCACCGTGCCGCCCAGAACCAGCCCGCGGTACCAGGCAAAAAAGCCCAGCCACATGGAAAACACACCCAAATACACCAGCGCCCACCAGGCGCTTGCGGGTACGGCCTGGGCCGGCCACAACAGCCAGGTGGCCGGCAGGCTGAGCGGCAGGGCCAGCAACAGCGCCCAGCTGATCACATGCTCTGGCCGCATGGTGTGTGACAAGCGCCCGCCAAAGGCATAACCCATGGCAGCGCACAAGGCGGCGGCCAGCAAGAGCAAGTCAGCCGGCTCAAAGCGCAAGTGCGTGCCTGCGCCGGCGCGTACCAGCGCATAAGTCACCACCAGCGCGCTGCCCAGGCCGGCACACCACCAGAAGCCGGCTGCCGGGCGCTGGCGTTGCAGCAGCGCGCCGGCAGCGGCTGTGAGCAGCGGCATCAGGCCCAAAATCACACCCGCATGGGCGGCCTCTACATGACGAAGCGCCACCGAAGTTAACAGCGGGAAACCCAGCACCACGCCCAGCGCCACCAGGGCCAGCGGCCGCCACTCGTGGCGCTGAGGCCAGGGTGCGCGCGTGGCCAGCAGGTACAGCGCGGCCAGGCTGGCGGCCAGCGCCGCCCGGGCCAATGCCACAAAGACGCTGGACATGTGCGGCGCCTCGGGCGTGCCCACCGCCAGCCGTGTCAGCGGCAAGGTGGCTGCAAAAATAACGATGCCGGCCAGTCCCAGCCAGAGCCCCCGGTTCAGCGCGTTGGCGTCTTTCATCGCAGCAGCATCCAGCTGACCGTCAGCACCAGCACCAAAGCCATGATGCGGTTGAACCAGCGCAGCCTTGTGCAGCTGCCGTCAGGGCCGGAGAGCCAGTGGCGCAGCAGTGAGCCGGCCAGCGCATACGTGAGGTTGCTGGTAAAGGCGTAGGCCAGCATCACGGGCATCACCACCGCCAGCCGCGCAGCGGCATCGGCATGGCCGGCGACCCAACCGCTGACGATGGCCAGCGCCAGCATCCAGGCCTTGATATTGACAAATTGCAAAGCCACTCCCTGCCAGAAGCCGACCACCATAGCGCTGTCGGTCTGGCCCATGGTCTTGGTTTGTGCCAGCCGGTAGGCCAGCCACAGCAGGTAGGCCGCGCCTATCAGCTTGATGCCCCAGCCCAGCCAGGGCAGTGCCAGCACCAAAGCGCCCACGCCCAGTGAGCACAGCGTCAGCAGCAAGCCCCAGCCGACCGGCACGGCGAACACAAAAGGCATGGCCCGCGCCAGCCCGAGGTTGGCCGCCATGGCGGTGGACAGGGTGGTGTTGGGGCCGGGGGAAAAACTCATGGCCGTGGCCAGCAGCAGCAAAGCGCTGAATTCGGAAGCATTCATGTGACCGACTTTAATGGCTCAAGCCCCCGGCCGGGGCTGGCAGCCAAATAAAATAGCGGCTTGCATCCCCATTTAGGGGGCTTGCGGGCCATCCGGCCCTTGAAAAACCGGTCCTTCATCCCCAACTCGCTTTCCATGAAAAAACAAACTCTTGCCTTTCAAGCCGAAGTCGCCCAGCTGCTGCAACTGGTCACCCATTCGCTGTATTCCAACCCCGACATCTTTTTACGCGAACTCATTTCCAATGCCTCTGACGCCTGCGACAAGCTGCGTTTTGAAGCCTTGAACGACGCCGGCCTGTACGAAAGCGCCCCGGAGCTCAAGGTCCGCGTCAGCTTTGACAAGGCCGCTAAAACCCTGACCATCACCGACAACGGCATCGGCCTGTCGCAGCAGGAAGCCATTGACAACCTGGGCACCATCGCCAAAAGCGGCACGCGCGAGTTTGTCGCCAAGCTCTCGGGTGACCAGAAAAGTGACTCGC
>CANIDW010000306.1 GCA_947466165.1 Comamonadaceae bacterium
CAGCTGCGCCTTGTCGAGTTTGAGCAGCAGGCCACCGTCTATTTGCGGCTTGGCAAACACGGCGCCCGGCACCACGATGTCATAGCCTGTGTTGCCTGCCACCAGCTTGGCGTGCAGCGCTTCATTGTTTTCAAAGGTCTGGTAGTTGACCTTGATGCCGGTTTCTTTAGTGAAATTGGCCACCATGTCCTGGGCGATGTAATCGGGCCAGTTGTAGATATTGAGCACTTTTTCTTCAGCATTGACCGCTACAGGCGCCGTGGCCGGTGCAGGGGCTTGCGTATTCTTTCCGCAGCCAGCCAGATACAGCGCCGCCAGAGCGAGTGACCAAACGAGCTTGTTCATGATGTTTGAATATCCTTGAAGAAGATTGCAGCAAGCGCTCAGCCCAAGCATGGCGGGCGCCAAGAAAAGCGGATTGTAAGAGTTATTTCAGCGATTTGAGGCGGTTGACAAGCCGCCACGTCCGGGCAGCTCAGCCATGCGGGCTGGGCTTAGGGGCTGACGCACCAAGGTGCTGCATCGTGCACCAAACCCATCCACAAAGCCCAGGCTGAACTGGCCAGCAAAGCAGCGCCGGCCAAGCGCACCGCCCATTGCCCGGAGCCCGGGCCGCGCAGACGCAGCCAAAGCCAGGGGCCGGCCATCAGGCTCAAGCCACTGCCCAGGGCAAACAGCGCCATCACGCCGGCACCCTGCGCCGCATCAGCGCTGAGAGCGGCCACGAGCAAGGCTGAATACAGCAAGCCGCAAGGCAGCAGGGCCCAGGCCGTGCCCAGTGCCAAGGGGGCGGTCAGGCCGGCCACCCGGCCGGTGTCCTTGAAGTAGCCGCGGATGCGTGTCCACACCCCGCGCGCGCCCAACTCCAGCCAAAGCGGCTGGCGACCTTGCACCAGCAGCATCAAGCCCAGCAAGGCAGCCGCCACATGCAACAAGCTCCAGACCGGCCGCAGCGCGGCAGACTGCACACTGAGCCAGCCCAGGCCCCGCATGGATGCAGCCGCCAAAGCGCCCAGCGCGGCATAACCTGCCAGCCGGCCCAGCTGAAAAAGCCACAGAGTCCGCGTATCCGTGACCTGGCCCGGTTTGGCGCTGCCTATGGACGCGCAAGCGGCGCCGCACATGGCCACACAATGAGGCCCGCCCGCCAAACCCATGAGCAAAGCGGTGGCAAGCAGGCTGGAAGACATCAAAGGATTTTAGAGAACTGCGAACGTGCGCGGTCCGCCTGCAAATAACGGTCAAACACCATGGCCACTGCGCGCACAAAAAACCAACCTTGGGCCGTCACTTCAAAACTGTGTCCATTGACCACCACCAAACCCTGCTCGACCAATCCTTGCAAAGCCTCCAACTCCTTTGCAAAGTAAGTTTTGAAATCAATCAAAAACGCCAGTTCAACCGACTCATACTGAACCACCCCCTGGCACATCAAGGCCATGATGACGGTACGGCGCACCAGATCGTCGCGTGAAGACGCAAAACCTCGCACCACTGGCAGCCGGCCCTGGTCCAATCGGTCGTAATACTCCTCAATCGATTTGGCATTTTGGCTGTAAGTCGCACCGATGCGGCCGATCGCAGACACCCCGAGTGCAATCAAGTCACAGTCCGGCTGCGTGCTGTAGCCCTGAAAATTACGGTGCAAACGTCCTTGGCGCTTGGCGACTGCCAGCGGGTCATCGGGCAGTGCGAAGTGATCCATGCCGATGTACACATAACCTGCCTCATCAAAGGCATCCAGTGAACGCGACAGCATGGCCACCTTGGCCCCGCCCGAGGGCAAATCAACCGAGTTGATACGACGTTGAGGCTTGAAACGGGAGGGCAAATGGGCATAGGCATACAGCGCCACGCGGTCAGGCCGAAGCGCAGCGACCTGCGCCAGTGTCCGGTCAAATGACTCCGGCGTTTGCAAAGGCAAACCGTAGATCAAATCCACATTCACCGACTGGAAATTCAAGCGGCGCGCAGCCTCCATCAAGGCAAACACTTGTTCGGCAGGCTGCACTCGGTGCACCGCTTTTTGCACCGCCGGGTCAAAATCCTGCACACCCAAGCTCAACCGGTTGAATCCTAGCTCTGCCAGCACCTCCAGGCGAGACGCATCCACTGTGCGCGGGTCCACCTCAATGGCAAACTCAGCGCCACTGGCCAGATTGAAATTGCGCCTGAGCATACTCATCAGGCTGCGCAGCTCATCGTCTGACAAAAATGTGGGCGTGCCGCCGCCCAGGTGCAACTGGCTGACGGGCTGGCCCAGGCCCAAATGCTGAATGTGCAAATCGACCTCTCTGCCCAGGTAGCGCAGATAAGCTTGTGCCTTGCTGTGATGCTTAGTCACAATCTTGTTGCAGGCACAGTAATAGCAAAGTGACTCGCAAAACGGAATGTGCACATAAAGCGACAGCGGCAGGTTCAGCGAAGCCGCGCCGTTACGTCGCTGATTCAAGGCCTGGATGTAATCTGCTTCGGTGAATGCTTCAACAAAACGGTCTGCCGTGGGGTACGAGGTATAGCGCGGACCACTCAGGTCAAACCTTCGTAAAAGTTCAGTTGAAACGGGGCTCATGGCGCAATCCTTGAAATCACTGACAATGCAAGTTAATGTGCACCTGCGAGGAAACGCCTGCATTGACGTGGATCAATCAAGGCCGCGCATCCAACCGGTCCTTGGCCCGGAATGATTGCCGACTTGACATATTGATTTTTTGAACCTGTGACGCTGTCGTCATTGAAAGTAAAAAATGAACAAAGAATCCATCAAAGTCGCCTGTTCAAATTGCAACTTGCGCGAACTTTGCATGCCCATGGGCCTGAGCGAGCAAGAGCTGCTGCGCGTCGATGAACTGGTGGCCGTTCGGCGGACGGTCAAGCGGGGAGCCTCGCTGTTCCACAACGGTGAGAAATTCACCTCTTTGTATGCCATACGCACGGGGTTTTTCAAAACCACCGTCAACACCGAGGACGGGCGCGACCAGGTCACCGGTTTTCAAATGGCCGGCGAGATCATCGGCCTGGACGGTATCGTCAATGAGCTGCACACCTGCGACGCCATTGCGCTTGAAGACGCCGAAGTCTGCGTGTTGCCCTTTGACAGGATCGAGGAAATCTCCCGGGAAATCAACTCTCTGCAGCGGCATGTGCACAAAATCATGAGCCGGGAAATTGTGCGTGAACACGGCGTGATGTTGCTGCTGGGCAGCATGCGTGCAGAAGAGCGCCTGGCGGCCTTTTTGCTTAACCTGGTGCAGCGTCTGCAGGCTCGCGGATTTTCAAA
>CANIDW010000307.1 GCA_947466165.1 Comamonadaceae bacterium
TGTGCGCTGAAAAGCTGAAAACAGGGGCTAGGGCCCTGGCGCCTAACATCCTGCGGACCTTGAAAAGCTGGCAGCATCGTGTTGCCACCAAGCTCACAAGAATCAGTGCACGGACTGTGCAAGGGAAGATTTTCTAGACATCAGGATTGACCATGAAACGCACATACCAGCCTTCCAAAGTTAAGCGCGCACGCACGCATGGCTTTCTCACCCGCATGAAAACCCGAGGCGGCCGTGCAGTGATTTCTGCGCGTCGCGCTAAAGGCCGCAAGCGTCTGGCCGTCTAAGTAGCAGGTTGCGGGCCCACAGGCGCCGGAATTGAGGCGACTTCAAACCCGGGCCCAGTTTCAGGCTGTTCTGGCCGGAACGACCGTGGCCAGAAGCGAGCACTTTGCGCTTCACCGCAGCAGCCTGCCAGTGCACGCATTGGCCTCGGCCGAAAGCAAAAGCCCGGAGCCAAAAGCAAGCCGCCCCCTTTTTTCTCCGACGGACGAACTCTGGATTGGCGCCATGGTGCCCAAACGCTGGGCCAAACGGGCCGTCACACGCAACGCCATCAAAAGGCAAATTTACAACGTGAGTGCCGAATTTTCACCCCGACAACGGCCGGCCGCATTTGTGGTCAGGCTGCGGCGTGACTTTTCGCGCAAAACTTTCCTAAGTGCCACCTCAGACCTCCTTAAGCAGGCCATCAGGTCTGAGCTTTTGGCGCTGATGCGCGAAGGCGAGCAATTGACATGAGCAAAGCGCACAAACTGATGCTGCGCGTGTTTGGCTTACCGCAGGATGGCTTGATTTTGCTCATCAAAGCCTATCGCTTGTTGCTCAGCCCGTCTTTGGGTTCCGCTTGCCGCTTTGAGCCAAGCTGCTCAGCGTATGGCCTGGAAGCCTTGGAGCGACACGGCGCCGTCGCCGGCACGGGCCTGACCCTTTGGCGACTGGCGCGTTGCCACCCCTGGTGCGATGGCGGCCATGACCCGGTGCCAACGCCGCACAAGCGAACAACTTTTCCTCTCTTTTCACGCTGGGTCACGCCTGTGACTCAAACCCTTTCTAAAAAGAAACAGTCATGAACGACATCCGGCGCACCATTTTGTGGGTGATTTTTGGTTTTTCCATGGTCTTGTTGTGGGACCAGTGGCAGATATTCAACGGACAAAAACCCACCTTCTTTCCGCCCGCAAACACCGCGGCCAAAGCGCCGGCGGTCACAGCAACGCCGGCAAGCAGCGTGCCCGCGGGCGTGGCTGCCGTCCCTGGCACCACAGTGCCAGTTGCCTCCGCCGTCCCGGGCACGATACCCGTGCCCGGCAGCGCCGACGCACCCGCAGCCGCTATCAAGAAAGAACGCATCGTCATGAGCAACGATGTGCTCACGCTGAGCTTTGACACCGAGGGCGGCGCACTGGTGCGATCGGTGTTTACAAAATACGCAGACATGAACGAGAAGAGCAAAGGTTTTGTGCTGCTCGACGAAAGCAACAGCCGCGTTTATGTGGCCCAGACCGGCTTGATCGGCGCGACCGGCGCGCCAAGCCTGCCAACGCACAAAACCCTCATGACGGCGCTTCCTGGCGAGCGAAAACTACTGGCCGGGCAAAACCAGGTCGAAATCAAATTTGAGTCCCCTGCGGTAGGCGGCATCAAGCTGGTCAAGACCTACACGCTCAAGCGTGGCGCCTATGACCTGAGCGTTCGCCACGACATCGTCAACACCGGCAGCGAGGCAGTGGCACCGCAGCTGTACTTGCAACTTGTGCGCGATGGCAACAAACCGGAGGGAGAGTCTGCGTTTTACTCGACATTCACCGGCCCAGCGGTGTACACAGAAGCTAAAAAATACCAGAAGGTGGAATTCAGCGACATTGAAAAAAATAAGGTTGATGTTGAAAAGAAAGCGACCAACGGTTTTGTGGCCATGGTTCAACACTACTTTGTTTCAAGCTGGATATTGGCCGACGGCCTGTCGCGCGATCTTTTCTTGCGCAAGGTTGACAACAACCTTTATGCCGCCGGCATGATCACGCCGCTGGAGAGCATTGCACCGGGTGCCAGCAAAAGCATAGAGGCCAAAATATTTATCGGACCACAAGAAGAAAAAGTTCTGGAAGCCTTGGCGCCCGGACTGGAGCTGGTCAAGGACTACGGCTGGCTCACCATTCTGGCCAAGCCGCTGTATTGGCTGCTTGACAAGCTCTACAGCTTTATTCATAACTGGGGCTGGGCCATCATGGCACTGGTGCTGCTTCTGAAAATCGCTTTTTACTGGCTCAATGCCAAAGCTTACGCCAGCATGGCCAAGATGAAGGCGATCAACCCCAAGATCATGGAGATGCGCGAGCGGCTTAAAGACAAGCCGCAAGAGATGCAAGTCGCCATGATGAAGATTTACAAAGAAGAAAAAGTCAACCCGATGGGCGGCTGCTTTCCGATCATGGTGCAGATCCCGGTTTTCATTGCGCTGTACTGGGTGCTGCTGTCCAGCGTTGAAATGCGCAATGCCCCATGGGTCATGTGGATTCATGACCTGTCGGCACCCGACCCCTACTACATTTTGCCGGTGGTGATGACACTGACCACCATGCTGCAAACCGCCCTGAACCCGGCGCCGCCGGATCCGATGCAAGCCAAGCTGATGTGGTTCATGCCGCTGATTTTCAGCGTGATGTTTTTCTTCTTCCCGGCCGGCCTGGTGCTGTACTGGATCACCAACAACGTGCTGTCCATTGCGCAGCAATGGATGATCAACACCCGCATGGGCGTGCCGCCACAGTTCAACTTGCCGTCCTTCAAATAAACAAGGGCCGCCATGCGGCCCTTGTCATTGATGCGTGCGAAGGCGGCGCAAAAAGCATAAGCCAAAATACTCGCCATGCTAGCCCGCCACCACGACCCTATCGCCGCCATTGCCACCGCCCCGGGGCGCGGCGCAGTTGGAATTGTTCGCATATCGGGCAAGGACATCGCACCCATCATGGACGCACTGTGCGGCAAGCACCTCGTGCCCCGGCAGGCCAGCTACCTGCCGTTTCGCGATGCGCAAGGGCAGCCCATTGACCAGGGCCTGGCGCTTTTTTTTCCGGCACCGCACTCTTTCACCGGTGAAGATGTGATCGAGTTGCAAGCCCATGGCGGTCCGGTTGTGTTGCAACTGCTGCTGGCGCGCTGCCTGCAAGCGGCCACAGAAATCGATGCCGCGACCGGACAGCCGCGCCTGCCGGGCTTGCGCGTAGCGCAGCCCGGCGAGTTCACCGAGCGCGCCTTTCTTAACGACAAA
>CANIDW010000308.1 GCA_947466165.1 Comamonadaceae bacterium
CGCCAAAAGGGATAACGTGGCCAAGCCCACAACAAGAAGCGAGAAGAATTCAGTTGGGCCGAATTTCAACGCGACATCAGTCAAGGCCGGAGCAAGCAGAACTAGCCCCATCACCGCTATAGTGCCCCCGATAAATGAGCCGAAAGCGGCGATAGTTAGCGCGACCCCACCTCGCCCCTGACGCGCCATCGCGGTGCCATCCAGCAGTGTGACGACCGATGCCACCTCCCCTGGCGTCTTCATCAGCACGGTTGATATCGTGCCGCCGTAGTAACTTCCGTAGAAAATGGCCGACAACATGATAATCGCGCCTGTTGGCGGCAATTTAAACGTGAGGGGCAGCAGTATGGCCATGCCCCCGGCGGAGCCAATACCCGGCAGTACGCCGACCAACGTACCGATTAGACATCCGACCAACGCGTAGGTGAGATTTTCCGGCGTCAAAGCGATGCCGAAACCAACTATGAAGGGGGTGAGCATATCCATAAAGCTACAGACCGATAACTCTGAGAAGCCCATTGGGGGCCGGCGGCAAATAGGTGCCAAGATAGCGCGTGAAGGTCCAACCGATTCCAAAGGTAAAGAGTACAGCCACAGGGATTGCTGTGGAGAAAAATGTGCAACCGCGCAGAAAGAGCAGTAGGGTCAAAATCGGGAGCATGCTGAAAACGAAGCCCACGCGCTCCACAGTCAGAGCGAACGCGGCGACCAGTACGAGTGTGGTCACCATCTCACGCAGTGCACTTGATGAGGGCAGCAATCGTTCATAACGGCCCCCGCCGCGCAGTTCGATCGCAACTGCAAGGGCAGCGGAAACACTCAGCAAAAGACCAAGCCAGAAGGGAAAAAAACCGGGGCCGGGTCCTACTCGCGTGTAATACGTGAGACTGTTCGACTCCCAGCACACCCACGCACCGATAAGCACGAAGACGGCACCAAGGGTCAGGGAAGCGCGATGCGATAAGCGTAAATCCGCATCGCTCAATTGCTCTGTTTTACCCGAAAGCATTATCAGACCTCCTTGTTTAGAGATTGCATGGTTTGAACTAAAAAAGAGGCCCTTAAGCAGGCTTTTGGAAGGGGCGGTGCTCCGCATAAATCCCGCCGCCCATCGGGTCAATTTGAAGGAGATGACATCAAATTCAAACCATCTTACAGTGCATCGAATTGGCGTTCCGTGATGCGCCGCCTAGCCAAGAAATCAAACTTGATCTGGGCAGACTACTTTCACCCAATTCGGAGAAGAAGCTTGCTCACGAAGCGTGAGCATAGGCCTTTTTGTAAGGTAATGCAATACATTTTAACGCTATGAAAGAAGCAGGAAGTTTCAGCTTTTAACAGGCGAAAAAAAATGCTTCCGAGGGAAGCATACTGAAAACTCTTCAAAAGTAAATCCTGAAAACAACCTAAGTGGTTGATATATTTCAGTAATTTCCAAAGTGGTGGGAGATGCAAGTTTCGAACTTGCGACCCCTGCAGTGTGAATGCAGTGCTCTACCCCTGAGCTAATCTCCCGCTGCCCTTAGGCAAGCCTTAGATTATATGTGTTTTGCAACACCTGAATCACTTACGCGCGGAGGCTTCGCCAGATTGTTTTGCCTTTGCTGGCTTTGTCGATACCGGCCAGCAGGCTTTCATGCGCGGCGCACTCTTGGTCGTTGGCAGTGAGCAAAGGCAGCTCAATGCTGCGCAGGTCTATGGCTTGGATTGGCTCGCCAGGCTCCGGCTCTGGCCCTTCGTCCATCACCAAGCTGTTTTGTCCGCGCGTGAGGTTGATGTACACATCAGCCAACAACTCGGCGTCTAACAAAGCGCCATGAAGAGTGCGCCCAGAGTTATCGACATCCAGCCGGTCGCACAAAGCGTCCAGTGAATTGCGTTTACCGGGGAAGAGCTCTTTGGCCATCATCAGGCTGTCGATGACTCCGGCAACGAAGTCTTTGACTGGCGCACGCCCGATCAATGAAAGCTCTTTGTTTAAAAAACTCAGGTCAAAAGGTGCGTTGTGAATAATCAGTTCTGCGCCCTCCAGGTAGGCCATCAGTTCATCGGCAATGGCGCGGAACTGTGGTTTGTCCTTGAGAAATTCATTGCTGATGCCATGAACTTTCAGCGCATCTTCATGACTGTCCCGTCCGGGATTCAGGTAAAAGTGAAGGTTCTTGCCCGTGAGCTTGCGGTCCACCATTTCGACGCAACCGATTTCAATGATGCGGTCGCCGCTGTCAGCAGAAAGGCCTGTGGTCTCGGTGTCTAAAACTATTTGGCGCATGATTTCAATAATACTCAGTGATTTTCCTTGGCGTGATTGATGGAGTACTTGGGGATATCCACCGTCACATCTGACTGCCCCAGAAAAGCCTGGCAACTCAATCGCGAGTTAGGCTCCAGACCCCAGGCGCGGTCTAGCAGGTCTTCTTCGTTTTCATCAGGGGCATTGAGCGAACTCATGCCCTCCCGCACGATGACGTGGCAAGTGGTGCAGGCGCAGCTCATGTCGCAGGCGTGCTCAATGTTGATATGGTTGTCGAGCAGCGCCTCGCAAATGGAGGTACCGGCAGGCGCTCTCACTTGGGCACCTTGCGGGCAGTACTCTGGGTGCGGCAGTATTTTGATGATGGGCATGTAGTGGCTCTGTGGGATTTCGGATTCAAACCGATTCAATGTTTTTGCCGGCCAGGGCTTTTTGAATGCCCCGGTTCATCCGTTGGGCGGCAAAGTTCTCCGTACCTTTGGCCAGGGCCTGGTTGGCGGCCTCGATGCCGGCGGCGTCTGCATGCTCACGCGCGTGCAATACAGCGGCCATCAACTGGTCAATCCGGGTACGTTCCTCGGCGCTCAGTAAGTCGGCATCTTGAAGGAGTGCGCTGTGCGTTGCCAACAACATGCGATCGGCATCGACGCGTGCTTCAGCCAGGGCGCGGGCAGCCATGTCTTGCGTTGCAGTGGAAAAACTCTCTTGCAGCATGCGGGCAATGTCCTCGTCAGACAGGCCATAGGAGGGCTTGACGTCAATGTGCGCTTGCACACCACTGCCCTGCTCTTTGGCGCTGACACTGAGCAGGCCGTCAGCGTCGACGGTAAAAGTAACACGGATGCGCGCTGCACCGGCTGCCATGGGTGGAATGCCGCGCAGCTCAAAGCGGGCCAGGCTGCGGCAGTCGGCCACCAGATCACGCTCACCTTGCACCACATGCAAGGCCAGCGCGGTCTGGCCGTCCTGGTACGTGGTGAAGTCCTGCGCCATGGCGGTGGGAATGGTCTGGTTGCGCGGC
>CANIDW010000309.1 GCA_947466165.1 Comamonadaceae bacterium
GCAAGCGGTGCGGGCAAGCCACCAAAAAAATGCATTGAAATATACAGCCACCAGAATGTGCCGCACAGCATGGCGCAAGCAAACAACCAGGCCAACTGAGCCGCCTGACCAATACGCCGCGCTGCAAGTTTGGGCCCCAGTTGCCAGGCCAACACGGCCAGCGAGCCGATTTGCAAGCCGCCCCAGGCTTGCCCTGTTTGTAAAGGGCCAAGGGCTGCAAAAGGCCAGGCGATGCTCAACGCATGGGCGTAGCCGGCCGCCAGCATAAGCAGCGCAGAAATCCATGCGGGTTGTCTTGTGACTTGTCCTGGCGCGCCCTTAAGGGGCAAGGCTGCTGGCTGGATGCTCGTCATGAGACGCTTGGTGCTAATCGTTTGACGACCCAGCCGACTCAGGCGACTTGACCCGCTGCTAAGGCTTCATTTTCCGGAGATACCTTGAACCACCGCACGGCTCCGCCCTTGGTGTGCAAGACAACAAACTGCAGGCCGGCCAAGACCAGTCGTTCATTGCGTTTGGGAACATGGCCCATTTCATGAGCTACCAGGCCACCGATAGTTTCAAAATCGGTCTCGGGCAGGCTCACGCCAAAGGCCTCGTTGACGCGCTCTATGGCCGTGTCGCCGCTGACGCGGTAGGTCCGGTCGCCCAGGCCAAAGATGTCGCCGTCGTCTTCTGCAATGTCAAACTCGTCTTCGATTTCTCCAACGATTTGCTCGAGCACGTCTTCGATCGTGATGAGGCCGGCGACACGTCCGAATTCGTCTATCACGATGGCCAGGTGGTTGCGGTTGCCACGAAACTCACGCAACAAGTCGTTCAGCCCTTTGCTCTCGGGCACAAAGGCAGCCGGTCGCAGCAAGGCGCGGATATTCAGCTCGGGCGCGCGCTGCAGTTTGAGCAGATCCTTGGCCATGAGGATGCCCAGAATATTTTCTTTTTCACCTTCGTAGACAGGAAAGCGCGAGTGGGCGGTGTCTATGACCAGGTGAAGCAATTCGTCGAAGGGTGCATCGATGTTGATGACGTCCATTCGAGGTGCTGCGACCATCACATCGCCAGCCGTCATATCGGCCATGCGTATGACGCCTTCGAGCATCTCGCGGCTTTGTGCGCCTATGACTTCATTGTCTTGCGCTTCGACCAGGGTCTCTATCAACTCGTCTTTAGAGTCAGGGCCGGGGTGAAGCATTTCAGCTAGCTTTTGCAGAAAGCCGCGTTTGTCTTCCGTTTTATGGGATCGACTGGGGGGGGCATCGGACACGTAGGTGTTCGGTAGTTAATAAGCGCTCAAGGATAGCCGATATTGATTTCAATGCCTAAGCCGTTGTCAAAGCCTTAGCTTGGTGTTCGCGTTTTCGCTTCACGCACGCCAAGTCGCACCTCTTGCATCATGCGCACAACATCCCAGAACTGTTTGGCCTGCACCTTCAGTCGATAGTCAGTTTGTGCAAGATGCTCTTCGAACATTTCTGTCATTCGTGAGTCCAAGTCTGCCGGAAGTAGCCTGAGGTAGGCATCGCTTTCTGCACCGTCTCTTTGAAGGATTGCGCCTGATTTGCGTGCAATGTTCAGCATCGCGGTATTTTCACTGAGCGCATGGATGAACATCATTTCTACACCCTCGTTGCGAGCATGCATCACGGCCCTGTCGAATAAACTGCTGCCGTAGCCTTTGCCGCGTGCATGAGCCAGCACGGAGACACCAAACTCTGCGCAGCTGCTGAAATCTGTTTCCACAGAAAACGCCAGGTGTGCCATTGCGATTAATTCAAGCCGTCGGTTGTAGATGCCAAAAATTTCATCTCGCTCGAAGTTCAGCCCGGCAACGTAGCGCTGAATCATTTCATCGCTGGCACTGTAGCCAAAGCGCAGATAGCGATCTTCCCTTGAGAGTGTCAGCAAATGTTGTGCGATCTGCTGCGCATGACTGGCTTTCAACGCACGAATCGGCACTTTGACAGCCGTTCTATGCACTTGGGTTAAATTTTTCTCTCTCAATATCCCAATCATTCTTTTTCCTTCTTCGAAGGATGCTTTGATGAACTTGCTGGCTGCGATCATTCAAGCACTTTACGGGTTTTCCCTGATCTGTATTTATTTATAAATTTTTTATGTGCCATTCCCTTGATTCCAGAAACATGCTTTTTTCAAAAATGTTTCGTATTGCTCATTTTCATTAGGTTAGAAGCTATGTTTAGCATAGCAATTAAAACTTTGAATTTCTATTTTTGTTGCAGTGCAGCAACTATTTTGCTGGTCTACCAGTTTGTCCATTTTTACCCCTTTCCCTGCTACGCCACGCTCCAAGTGCGAACTCTTCGCAAAGGTTTTTTGAAAGAATGATTTTTCTCTTATGCTCTTGTCTTCGATACCTTAAAGGTTTTTTTTGACTCGTTCAGCTTCCTTACCTTCTGGTATTCAGGTCATCGAAAGGGGATGGCTGTCCTCTAATATTGTTGTTTTGACCGGTGACAACGCCACGGCTTTGATTGACAGCGGTTACGCTTCCCATAGCGCTCAAACAGTGGCATTGGTTCAATCAACACTGGGCACTTCAAACCCGGATCTGCTGCTCAATACGCATCTGCACAGCGACCATTGCGGTGGCAATGCCGCTTTACAGGCGAAGTTCCCATCGCTGAAAACGCTTATTCCTCCGGGTCAATCACGATTCGTTTCAAACTGGGACCCAGTAGCGCTGAGCTATCAGCCCACCGGTCAAATTTGTCCTCAATTCAGTTTCCAAGGCTTGCTAAAGCCCGGCACTGAGATTGTTTTAGGTGATCTTGTTTGGGAGATTCATGCAGCTGCCGGTCACGACCCTCATTCGCTTGTTTTTTTTCAGCGGGATGCCCGAATACTTGTTTCGGCTGACGCATTATGGGAAAACGGCTTTGGTATTGTGTTCCCCGAGCTGGAAGGCGAGTCGGCCTTTGACGAAGTTTCTTCGACCTTGGATTTGATTGAGGATTTGTTGCCGCTCACTGTGATTCCCGGCCATGGCGCGCCATTTGTTTATTCGAATGAAATCATGTCTCGTGCGCGAGATCGTCTGGCTGCTTTCGATGCGAACCCAGTCAAGCATGCCAGACATGCGGCAAAAGTTTTGCTGAAGTTCAAGCTTCTGGAAGTTCAGTCACAGTCATCGGCTGACTTTAAGGCTTGGGCCTTGCAAACCCCCTATCTTGAACTCGTTAGAAGTCGGTTTTTCTCTACCGTTAATCCGAGTCAATGGGTTGACGAGTTGATAGCAGAACTGGTATTGGGTAA
>CANIDW010000310.1 GCA_947466165.1 Comamonadaceae bacterium
AGCCGTTGCCGCCAAAAATCTGCACGCCTTCACCGGCCATCCAGGTGGCCTTTTCGGCCGTCCACAAGATCACGCTGGCGCAGTCTTTGCGCACGCGGCGCACATGCTCGGCGCCCAGGGCATCGAGGTTTTTAGCCACCGTGTAGGCAAACGAGCGTCCGGCTTGCAGCACGGTGTACATGTCAGCAAGCTTGCCCTGAATGAGCTGAAACTCGCCAATGCTTTGGCCGAACTGCTTGCGCTTGTGGATGTAGGGAACGACGTTGTCCATCACCGCCTGCATGATGCCCAGCGGCCCGCCGGACAGCACCGCGCGCTCGTAGTCCAGCCCGCTCATCAGCACTTTGGCGCCCTGGTTCAGGCCGCCGAGCACATTGGCCAGCGGCACTTCAACGTTGTGAAAAACCAGCTCGCCCGTGTGGCTGCCGCGCATGCCTAGCTTGTCGAGCTTTTGCGCCACAGAGAAACCGGGCATGCCTTTTTCAATCAGAAAGGCCGTGACGCCACGTGCGCCGAGCTCGGGCTCGCTCTTGGCGTAGACCACCAGCGTGTCGGCGTCAGGGCCGTTGGTGATCCACATCTTGCTTCCGTTGAGCAGGTAGTAGCCGCCTTTGTCTTCAGCGCGCAGCTTCATGCTCAGCACGTCGCTGCCCGCACCGGGCTCGCTCATGGCCAGCGCGCCCACGTGTTCGCCGCTGATGAGTTTGGGCAGGTACTTGCTGCGCTGCTCGGGCGTCCCGTTGCGCTTGATCTGGTTAACGCACAAATTACTGTGCGCGCCATAACTCAAGCCCACGCTGGCGCTGGCGCGCGAAATTTCTTCCATGGCAACCATGTGCGCCAGATAGCCCATGTTGGCGCCGCCGTATTCCTCGCCCACGGTGATGCCGAGCACGCCCAGGCTGCCCATTTTTTGCCACAAGTCCATGGGGAACTGGTCGTGTTTGTCGATCTCAGCGGCGCGCGGTGCGATCTCGGCTTGTGCAAATTCGCGCACCGCGTCGCGCAGGGCGTCGACGTCTTCGCCAAGTTGAAAGTCCAGGCCGGGCAGATTGTTCATGAAATTTTCCTTGCGATGGGTCTGCAGCGATTTGGGGGGCTTTGCGCTCAGTAAGTCTGCGCAACCGGCACCAAAGTCTGCTGCATCACGGCGCAGTCGCTGACCTTGCCGTCGGCCGCCACGTGCCGGACTTCGGCCATGGTGACGATGATGCGTTTGCCGCCCTTGAGCACGCGGCCGGTGGCGCGCAACTCGCCATCCCGAAAGGCGGCCAAAAAGTTGACCTTGTATTCGACCGTGGTCACTTCCATGCCCGCGGGCGCCACCGTCAGGCCGGCATAGCCGCCGGCGATGTCTGCCAGCGCGCCCATGGCGCCGCCATGAAAGCCGCCTTGCTGCTGGGTCACGCGGTCTGAGTAAGGCAGCGCCACTTCACACAGGCCGGGCTCGACACGCACGAGCCGCGCGCCCAGGTGCTGCATCAGGCCCTGGCGCACAAAGCTGGCCTGTACTCTGGCAAAGAGCGCCTCAGCGTCTTGACTGGCCAACGGGGCTTGGGTGTGAGACATGTTGGATTGAGGCAAAAGTTTGACGTTGACGTTAACGTCAATTATGGACGAGTTTGTTTTTTCACTGGCTTGCGGCTGGCCTTGTTGAGCAGGGCGCGGGTTTCTTTTTCATGCGCCTTGAGCTCTTCCAGATTAGCTTGCAGGTCGGTCATCTGGCTTTCGAGTTGTTGGCGATGACCTGCCAGCACGGCCAGAAATTTTTGCAACTGCGGCACGGTGTCGCGCGGGCTGTCGTAAGAGTCAATGATGTCCTTGGCCTCAGTCAGCGACAGGCCCAGGCGCTTGGCGCGCAATGTCAGCTTGAGCCGGGTGCGGTCGCGGGCGCTGTAGATGCGGTTGCGCCCGCCGGGGCCGGCGCGCACAGGTTGCAGCAGGCCCATGTCTTCATAAAAGCGCATGGCCCTTGTCGTCAGGTCAAACTCTTTGGCAAGGTCGCTGATGGTGTAAGTCGTGGCCATGGTGAAACGCAAGCTGTTGAAGTAAGGCGCTGAGCTTAGCCCTGGCGGGCCAGCACCAACTCGGTCACGCGGCGCTTGAGCCAGGCAAAGTCAACCGGCTTTTTCAAGACCTCCATGCGCGCAGAAAGTCCCCCCCGGGCATTGATCTGCTCTGGCAGCAAACCGCTGACCACAACAATTTGCATGGCGGTGTGCAGCGGCCGGCCTTCGATTTCGCGCAGCATCTGCTGGCCGTCCATGCCGGGCATCGACAAGTCGGTGATCAACAAATCCGGGCGCAGCTGGTCAATGCCTTGCAAGACGTCAGCGGCCGAGCTCATCCAGCTGCAAGCCACAGGCAGGGCCCAGATGTCAAACTGGCAACGGTAGAGCTCGAGCATGAGCTCGTCGTCTTCAACCACCAGCACGCGCAGTGCACCACTCACCATTTGGGGACCATCTCGTCTTTGAGCTGGGAACGCAGCTCGGCATAGTCGGGCACAACATGGCGTACCGTGTCCCAAAAGCGCGGGCTGTGGTCCATCACGCGCAAGTGGCTGAGCTCGTGTACCACCACATAGTCAATGACCGATAGCTTGAAGTGAATGAGTCGCCAGTTCAAACGGATAGAACCGTCGGCGCTGGCGCTGCCCCAGCGCGTGCCGGCGCTGCTCAGACTGAGGCGACGCCACTGAACGCTGAGCTCTGGCGCATAGTGGTTCAGGCGTTGCTCAAACAGCTGCCTGGCGTAGCGCATCAACCAGGCCTGGGCGGCGTCGCGGATCTGCGTGGCTGTTGCGCTGTGCGCCAGCCCCAGACACAGCGTGTTGCGCTCAGCGATTGGTGGCAAGCCCTTGGCGGCATCCCCGGCATCCGGTGCGGCGCTAACGGGTTGCACCATCATGGCGGACACCGATTGCCGGGGGTCCAGCACAACTGTCAGCACGCCACCCATAAAGGGCAGGCTGGCGCCGTCTTTCCAGTCAATGCGAACGGCCTCCAGGCGTTTGTGGCGCTCACGGGTTTCCTGCAGCTTTTTCACAATCCAGCCGGCTTTTTCCTGGACCGCACGGTCTATTTCGTTGAGCAGCACCCATTTGGGCGCACTCACCGCCAGACCTTCAGCACCCACAGAAAACCCGATGGTGCGGCGCTTGCCGCGCTTGAATGCATAGGCCACCAACACGCCGTCCAGCAAGGCTTCACGGCTGGCCTCGGGGTGGCGGTAAGTGGCCGGGACCAGCGCTTCTTGCAG
>CANIDW010000311.1 GCA_947466165.1 Comamonadaceae bacterium
GCGTCTTACTT
Organism: Comamonadaceae bacterium; assembly: GCA_947466165.1. Taxonomy (GTDB): domain Bacteria; phylum Pseudomonadota; class Gammaproteobacteria; order Burkholderiales; family Burkholderiaceae_C; genus Polaromonas. The sequence goes on from CANIDW010000311.1 coordinate 12, forward strand.
CAAGGGCGTTGAGATGGTGGCCGACTTCAGCCAGGAAATTCCGCTCGAATGGCTGCGCAAAAACCTGGAGCTTGAACTCAGCGCAGAAGACAAAGCCAAGATCGAGAAGATGGGCTGGGACGAGCTGATGGAAACGCTGAAAAAGCGTTTTGAAGAACAAAAAGAGCGCCACGAGGGCGGCAGCAAATGGATTGGCACGGGCGGCACCTCGCCCTTTGGTGCCAACGGTTACAACCCACAGGGCATCCGCATCGGGCAGGAAAAAACCCGCAACAAGAGCGCGGTGAAGGTGTGGGACCAGCGCGCCTACAAAGACTATGACGACACGCAGGAGCTGGGCACACGCAACATCAAGGTGGCGCTGCGCCGGCTGCGCAAGTTTGCCCGTGAAGGCCATGAGGACGAGTTAGACCTGGACGAGACCATCCACAAAACGGCGGCCAATGCCGGCTACCTGGACATCAAAATGCGCCCGGAGCGGCACAACAATGTGAAGGTGCTGCTGCTGATGGACGTGGGCGGCACCATGGACGAGCACATTGCGCGGGTAGAAGAACTGTTCAGCGCTACCAAGACGGAGTTCAAGCACCTGGAGTTTTATTACTTCCACAACTGCGTGTATGACTTCATGTGGAAGAACAACCGCCGCCGCTTTGCCGAAAAATTTGCCACCTGGGACATCATCCGCAAGTACAACAAAGACTACAAACTGATCTTTGTGGGCGACGCCACCATGAGCCCTTACGAAATTTTGCAACCCGGCGGCAGCGTGGAGTACAACAACGAAGAATCCGGCGCCGAGTGGATTCAACGCCTGACCAACGCTTTCCCGAAATTTGCCTGGATCAATCCCGAGCCGCAAGGCGTCTGGCAGTACCGCCAGAGCATCAGCCTGATGCAGCAACTCGTCAGCCAACGCATGTACCCGCTGACCCTCAAAGGGCTGGAAGAAGCGATGCGCCTGCTCACCAAATAAGCCCGCGCCGACCCCTGCGAATACAATTCAAACCCTGTCCAGCCGCCATAGTTCAATGGATAGAACGAGTGCCTCCTAAGCGCTAGATACAGGTTCGATTCCTGTTGGTGGTACCAGTCAGTGCTATCAGTTGACATTCGGAGAACCGAGCACCGGTTGAACCCGATCGCCGTTCACGTTGGTGTAGGTGGATTGGCCTTGGCAGCCCTGCATGCGAATCCATTTCATGCAGAAACTCTAATCAGCGCCCGGGTGCGCTGCTATCGGCTGCGCAAGACCTTCAAGGGGCTTCAGCGCCTTTATTGTCAAATTTTTCGTAGAACTGCCGCATCTCTTCCACAGACATGCGTTTGGCCGGCTCGTTGGACCGCGAAGCGCGGTCGAACTCAAAGCGGGCATCCTCACGCAGCTGGCCGGGCATCAGGCCATCGAGCATGTCGCCCCCTCCTTGACCACCTTTTTGCGCCGGTGCGCTTTGCGCTGCCTTGAAAAGATGCTCTTTGCTCAAACGGTATTGCCGCATCAGCATAGCAATCTCTTTGAGGCCCCTGGCCACTTCAGCCTCACGCGCCTTGGTTTGCGCCAATTCCTGCTCTTTCTTCAATTGGGCATCTTGGGCTAGAGCCTCGGCGATTTTCGCGTCCAAGGCGTCTTTCAAAACTTGTAATTCAGCAATAGATGGCATGGTGTGCTCTGATGGAGTGGATATTGCAGATAATTTGATTACTTGCAATGATCCTAACGAGACGACACTCTGAGAAAGCCATGAATCCCCATGAATCCTCAGCGTTCCTCTCAGTTTTGAGATGTTCCGGGTGATAAATTGCAATACGCCGGCTTTGAACCCCGCCCCGGGTGTTTCAAAGTCGGCATAAAGCCTGTGCGGGCTGATCAAATTCATGCGCCCTTTTTTGTTTTTACTGTTTTCAGTGATTTTTCTGTTGCCTGCACAGTCAGCGCAGCCGGCGCAGCCCAGCGCCTTTCAGTCGAAGGCCTACTTCAAGGACGCATCAGGAAACGCAGGCATTGAAAGCCTCGCGGCGGCAGACTTCAAGCCGTATGCGGGCAACTTTCAAATGTTGTTTGAAAACCATCCCTTGTGGTTGCGTCTGACGCCGCAGCCCGCCTCTGCAGAGGCGCTTAGCGGACTAAACACCGCGGGCCCGTTGGTGCTGCGTGTGGGCCCCCATTCGGTCGACAGCATCGAGCTGTATGAACGGGTGGCAGGTCAGTGGATTCGGCGAATCGCCGGCGACCAGCAGCCGAAGACCCAGAACATCTGCCCTGACGATTACCACTGTTTTGCGCTTGACCCCGGGCGAGCGCCTGAAGAGCCTATTTATTTACGTATTCAGACGAACGGCCTGGCCGCCTTACACACCCAATTGCTGCAAGGCGACGCATTGATGGCGGCCGTGAGCTCTCGCGTGACCGATCTGACTGTCTCGATGACGCTGGCCCTGTGCTTGCTCTTGGTTGGCTTATTCCTGGCGTGGCACGGCAGAACACCGCTCATGATCGTTTATTGTTTGTTTCAGACTTCCGTCATTGTTTTTCTGGCCTCCAACAACGGCTACACGCAGCGCCTGCTGCCGATGATCGCGCCTGAAGGGCATAGCTTTTTGGGCCAGGCCTCACTCATCGTGCGTTATTTTTTAATGGTCCTGGCTGGCTGGGTCGTGCTGGTTTATCACAAGCCTACTCGCAAATACCACCTGCTTTGTTTGGGCCTTGCCCTCGTAAGCGCGACCAGCATGACATTGCTTTGCCTGGGCCAAACACAAAACGCACTCGTGTTAACCATGCTTTTGTTTTGCGTCAACCCTGTGGTGCAGGTATACGGCGTCATCACCTGCAGCGCATTTGACAAAGGCTGGCGCTACCGTATTTTGCTGGCCGCTTACGGCCTCGCCAGCATCCTGGTGGTGGTCGGCACTGCCTCTATGTTTGGCGTTGTGAACAACCCGAATATTCAGTCTACGCTCATCTCAGGCGGCGACTGGCGCCTCAACGGTTTGTTTGTGGGTGTGGTTTTTTTCTTGATTACGCTCAGCGAAGAAATCAGCCGTCGCAATGACAAGGCGCGTGAGCTTGAAGCACTGCGTGAAAGCGCTGTGAATGCGCGAACTAGCGCAGAAAAGTTAAAGGAGCGCAGCGCTCTGATCGACATGTTGACGCACGAGCTCAAAACTCCGCTGGGCACCATTCAATTTTCTTTGGCCACACTCAAACGTGCTGTTGCGGGTGACAGCGAATCGATACA
>CANIDW010000312.1 GCA_947466165.1 Comamonadaceae bacterium
GTCGCGCACCTTCCGGCGTTAACACCCAGCCCTGGAAGGTCTATGTGCTGCAAGGCGCCACGCGTGACGCACTGGTGAGCAAAGTCTGCGCTGCCCATGACGCTGTGCGTGCCGACCCGAGCCTGGCTGCCCACTACCAGGAAGCCTACGCCTATTACCCCGAGAAATGGGTCTCCCCCTACATTGAGCGCCGCCGTGAAAACGGTTGGGGCTTGTACGGCCTGCTGGGTATCGGCAAGGGCGATAAAGACAAAATGCACGCGCAACACCAGCGCAACTACCGTTTTTTTGATGCGCCGGTCGGTCTCATGTTCACGATTGACCGCGTGCTGGGACGCGGCAGTCTGCTGGACTACGGCATGTTTTTACAAAGCATCATGGTGGCGGCGCGCGGTCATGGTCTGCACACCTGCCCTCAGGCCGCGTGGAACGGCTTTGCCAAAATCATCCTGCCGCACATTGGCGCCGGCGAAGAAGAGATGCTGGTTTGCGGCATGGCGCTGGGCTATGCCGACCCGTCTGCCCTGGTCAACAGCTTTCACACGCCCAGAGAGCCTGCTTCGCATTTCACCCACTTTGTGGCCTGAAGCTGCTCGTCCCGGTTGCGGGTAAAGTCAGGGTTTGGCCTGCGCGCGGCACTGCGGCGTGCGGTTTTGGGGGCTTACCGGCCCATTTTTCTTTTTTTTCTGAAAGCGTTTTGTCATGACCATGACCACCACCTCCTCCGGCCTGCAGTATGAAGACACCGTGCTGGGCACCGGTGCCATTGCCAAAGCCGGCCAGTATGTCAGCGTGCATTACACGGGCTGGCTTTACACGGACGGCGTGCAGGGCGCTAAGTTTGACTCCAGCAAAGACCGTGGTGACCCCTTCGAGTTCTCGCTGGGCGGCGGTCAAGTGATCAAGGGCTGGGACGAAGGCGTGCAGGGCATGTCGGTGGGCGGCACGCGTCGCCTGGTGATTCCACCTGAGCTGGGCTATGGCGCACGCGGCGCCGGCGGTGTGATTCCACCCAATGCCACCTTGCTGTTTGAAGTCGACTTTCTCGGCTGACAGGCCCACCATCACGGAGTCTTTGCCTTCACGCTTACCGCTGTCCTAAGATGGTGCGTTGTAACGGCCCGTCGGTGGTCAAGCTGTCAGACACACCGTCAAAGAACATGGCTCATTTGCGCCAGGTGTTCGACATTGCGCAGCCGTCTTGAGCCCGAATTTCTTTTGTTTCGTTTTTGTTTTTTACTGAGGAGTTACCGCCATGTTGACTGCGCTGGTCATTGTTTTTGTGCTGGCTTATGCCGCCATCGCCCTGGAGCACCCCATCAAGATCAACAAGTCGGCCTCAGCCCTCATCGGCGCGGGTCTGCTCTGGACGATATATGCCCTGGGTTCCGCGGATGCCAAAACTGTCAGTGCCGAGTTGGGCGAGTCCCTCATGGGTACGGCACAAATCGTGTTTTTCCTGATTGGCGCCATGACCATCGTCGAAGTGGTGGATGCGCACAATGGCTTTCAGGTCATCACCTCCCGCATACGCACCAGCAAACTGTCAACCCTGATGTGGTTGGTGGGCTTTGTCACTTTTTTCCTCAGCTCTATTTTGGACAACCTGACCACGACGATCGTCATGGTCTCGCTCATGAAGAAGCTGCTCGACAAGCGAGATGACCGCCTGTTCTTTGCCGGCATCATCATCATTGCCGCCAATGCAGGGGGTGCCTGGACGCCGATCGGCGACGTCACCACCACCATGCTGTGGATAGGCGGTCAAATCACCACAGCGGCCATCATGAAGGGTGTGTTCATCGCTTCCATGGCCAATTTGCTGGTGCCATTGGCTGTCATCGCCTGGGTCTTGCGCGGCAAGCCGGTGGTGCCGCCTGCGCGAATTGAGGGCAACAGCGATCATGCTGCGACCAGTGCCCTGGAGCGCAACACCATGTTCTTCATGGGTTTGGGCACGCTGGTGGCTGTACCGGTTTTCAAAACCTGGACCGGGTTACCACCCTTCATGGGAATTTTGCTGGGCTTGGGGCTGCTCTGGCTGGTCGGTGATTTGTTACACCGCAAGAAAGAAGACGAGGACAAGCAGCATCTGACCCTGACCCGTGCGCTGTCACGCATTGACATGAGCTCGGTCACGTTTTTCATTGGCATCTTGCTGGCGGTGGCAACCTTGGAGCACACCCACATTCTCCAATCAATCGCCGGTTGGCTGGACCACACGGTCGGGCGTCAGGACGTCATCGTCATGCTGATCGGCCTGGTCAGCGCTGTGGTGGACAATGTCCCCTTGGTCGCCGCCTCCATGGGCATGTACAGCCTCACGCAGTACCCGCCGGACAGTTTTTTGTGGGAGTTCATGGCCTACTGCGCCGGCACCGGCGGCTCGATCTTGATCATTGGTTCTGCAGCCGGCGTGGCCGCCATGGGCATTGAGAAAATTGACTTCCTCTGGTACATGAAAAAAATCAGTCTCTATGCCTTGCTGGGCTACTTTGCCGGCGCCATCCTCTACATCGTGCAATACAACCTGACCCACTGAAAAATGACGATCAAGCCCCGACTCGTGATGGCGCGCGCCGTTTTCCCCGAGGTCCTCGATCGTTTGTCAAAGCATTTTGAAGTTCAAGCCAACCAGGCCGACACGGTCTGGTCCAAGGCCGAGTTGATCGAGCGCCTGCAGGGCAAGCAGGCGGCTTTCACCACCGGTGGTGACCCTGTCGACGCTGAGGTGCTGGCCGCTTGCCCGGATTTGAAAATCTGCGCCAACATGGCGGTGGGTTACAACAACTTTGACATTAGCGCAATGACGGCAGCCGGCGTGCTGGCCACCAACGCGCCAGACGTGTTGACTGAAACCACCGCTGACTTCGGCTTTGCCCTGATGATGGCCACCGCGCGCCGCATCACAGAGAGTGAACATTTTTTACGCGCCGGCCAGTGGACCCAATGGAGCTTTGACATGTTTGCCGGCGCCGACATTCATGGTGCCACGCTGGGTATTCTGGGCATGGGCCGCATCGGTCAGGGCATTGCCAAACGCGGCGCCCACGGTTTTGGCATGAAGGTCATTTATCACAACCGCTCGCGCCTGGACGCCGGCTTGGAGGCTGACTGCAAGGCGCGCTACGTGAGCAAAGAAGAGCTGCTCAAGACGGCAGATCATCTGGTGCTGGTTCTGCCTTATTCGGCTGCTTCACACCACACCATCGGAGCGGCCGAGTTGGCGCTGATGA
>CANIDW010000313.1 GCA_947466165.1 Comamonadaceae bacterium
GGCGCCTGGCTGGCCGAACGGCTTCAAAAAGACCTGGGGCTGAGTGACGCCATCGGCGTGTTGTCATCAGCCATGCACCGCGACGACTTTGCCAGCCGTGGCCTGGCCGCCAGCGGCGCCACCCAGCTGCCCTTTGACGTCAACGGTGCGCACCTGATCGTGCTCGATGATGTGCTCTACACCGGCCGCACCATCCGCGCCGTGCTCAATGAGCTGTTTGACTATGGCCGTCCGGCCAGCGTCAAGCTGGCGGTGCTGGTGGACCGCGGCGGGCGCGAGTTACCTGTGCAAGCCGATCTGGCGATGGCGCGCATGGCCTTGCCGGCCACGCAGTCGTTGCAACTGGCCCGCTCTGAGACCGGCCAGTTCAGTTTTCAAGTTCAGGAAGGCTAAGCGTGTTGTACCGACGAAATCCCCAACTCAACAAGCACGGCGAGCTGATTCACCTGCTCTCCACCGAAGGCCTGCCCAAGGCCACGCTGACGCAGATTCTGGACACTGCTGCCAACTTTGTCAGTGTGAGCGACCGCGAGGTCAAAAAAGTGCCGCTGCTGCGCGGCAAGAGCGTGTTCAACCTGTTTTTTGAAAACTCCACCCGCACCCGCACCACGTTTGAGATTGCCGCCACCCGCTTGTCGGCCGATGTCATCAACCTGGACATCGCCCGCTCCTCGGCCTCCAAAGGCGAGTCGCTGCTGGACACCATTGCCAACCTCAGCGCCATGGCCGCCGACATGTTTGTGGTGCGCCACAGCGAGTCCGGCGCGCCTTACCTGATCGCCCAGCATGTGGCGCCGCATGTGCATGTCATCAATGCCGGTGACGGCCGCCACGCGCACCCGACGCAAGGCCTGCTCGACATGTACACCATCAGGCACTACAAAAAAGATTTCGCCAACTTGACCGTGGCCATCGTCGGTGACGTGCTGCATTCGCGCGTAGCGCGCTCGGACATTCACGCACTCACCACGCTGGGCTGCGCCGAAGTGCGCGTGGTCGGCCCCAAGACCCTGGTGCCTTCGGACATGGCGCAAATGGGCGTGCGCGTGTGCCACACGCTCGAAGAAGGCATACGCGGGGCGGATGTCATCATCACGCTGCGCCTGCAAAACGAGCGCATGTCCGGCGCCTTGCTGCCCAGCAGCCAGGAGTACTTCAAGAGCTTTGGTCTGACACCCGACAAACTCCAACTGGCCAAACCGGACGCCATCGTCATGCACCCGGGCCCGATCAATCGCGGCGTTGAAATCGATTCGGCGGTGGTTGACGGCGCGCAAAGTGTCATCTTGCCGCAAGTCACCTTTGGCATTGCGGTGCGCATGGCGGTCATGAGCATAGTTGCTGGAAATGAACCATGAGTGTGGCCCCCACGCTCCCCGCTGTGCGTGGTTCGCTGCCCCCCGAGGGGGCCGCTGCGCCTGCGGCCCGGCTAAGCCGGTTCCGCGGCCCTGGCTGGCCGGGGACATGTGCGCTTGCGTTCAGAGTCTGCCTGAGTTAATTTTTTATTTTCACGTCTGAAAAAATGAAAATCCTTATTAAAAACGGCCGTGTGATTAATCCTGCCAGTGGGTTTGACCAGGTCGCTGACCTCGCGATTGCTGCCGGCCGCATTGTCAGCATCGGCGCTGTGCCGGCTGATTTTGTGCCCAATAAAACCATGGACGCCAGCGGCTGCGTGGTTGCGCCCGGGCTGGTTGATTTGTCGGTGCGTCTGCGCGAGCCTGGCCATGAACACGAAGGCATGCTCGAGAGCGAGTTGGCCGCCGCCGTGGCAGGTGGTGTCACCAGCCTGGTGTGCCCGCCCGACACCGACCCGGTGCTGGACGAGCCGGGCCTGGTCGAGATGCTCAAATTCCGTGCCGAAAAACTGCACCAGTCGCGCGTCTTTCCACTGGGTGCGCTGACGCGTGGTTTGCGCGGTACCGCGCTGACTGAAATGTCTCAACTCACCGAAGCCGGCTGTGTTGGTTTCAGCCAGGCCGAGGTGCCGCTGGAAGACACGCAGGTTTTACAGCGCGCGCTGCAGTACGCCGCCAGCTTTGGTTTCACGGTGTGGCTGCGTCCGCAAGACATGCACCTGGGCAAGGGCGTGGCCGCCAGCGGTGCGCTGGCCACGCGGCTGGGATTGCCCGGTGTGCCGGTGGCCGCCGAGACGATTGCGCTGCACACTATTTTTGAGCTGGTGCGTGCCACCGGCGCACGTGTGCACTTGTGCCGTATATCGAGTGCCGCCGGGCTGGCGCTGGTGGCGCGTGCCAAGGCCGAGGGCTTGAACGTGAGCTGCGACGTCAGCATCAACAGCCTGCACCTGACCGACACCGACATCGGCTACTTTGACAGCCGCATGCGGCTGGACCCGCCGCTGCGCCAGCAGCGCGACCGCGACGCGCTGCGCCAGGGCTTGCTCGACGGCACGGTGGACGCGCTGGTGTCCGACCATTCGCCGGTTGACGAGGACGCCAAGACTTTGCCCTTTGCCGAGGCCGAACCCGGCGCGACCGGGGTGGAGCTGCTGCTGGGCCTGGCCTGCAAGTGGGGCGATGACAGTGGCGCGGGCCTGGCACGTGCGCTGGCCGTGCTGACCAGCGAGCCGGCCCGTGTGCTGGGCTCATCGCTGGGCACGCTGCAAGCGAGCGCCGGTCAGCTGCTCAAGGGCGGTGTGGCCGATGTGTGCGTGTTCAACCCGAACCAGCCCTGGACGGTAGAACCTTCGGCCTTGCGCAGCCAGGGCAAGCACACACCGTTTTCGGGCTACGAGCTGCCGGTGCGTGTGCGCTGGACAGTGGTGGGCGGTCAGCTGGCTTATGAAGCAAGTTGAAATGCAACGTGTGCAGCCCTCAGCGCGTAGGCAGCAGCAAGGCCGCTGGTGAGCATGCTGCGTATTGGCTACAAGCTGAGCCGGGCGTCTTGGCACATTCTTTCGGGCTTTGTCACCATACGCAGGCATTTTCATAAATTGTCTGCGCATGAACGCGGTCTGCAGGTGCAGGCCTGGGCGCGGCGGATGCTGCACATCAGCGGCATTGAACTGGTGGTCCAGGGTGAGCCCTTGGCCATGGGGCCGGTGCTGCTGGTGTCCAACCACATCTCCTGGCTGGACATTCTGGTCATGCACTCAACCGGCTATTGCCGCTTTGTCTCCAAGTCTGAAGTGCAGCGCTGGCCGCTGGTCGGCACGCTGGCCACAGGTGCCGGCACCTTGTTCATTGAACGTGAGTCGCGGCGCGA
>CANIDW010000314.1 GCA_947466165.1 Comamonadaceae bacterium
CAGCTCGTCCGGCACTGTGAGGAAAAACTGCCGGAACAAAAAGGTGGCGGTGGCTGACGCAATCAGCGGGATGGTGAGGCCTGCGTAGGTGTTGAGCATTCCCAGATCCGACACGACCTGGTAGGTCGGGCCTATGCGCACTTCGACAGGCAGCATCAAGGTGATGAAGATCATCCAGAAGAAAAAATTCTTGAGTGGAAATCGGAAATAGACAATCGCAAACGCCGACAGCAGAGAGATCGTGATCTTGCCGAAGGTGATGACCAGGGCGGTGACCAGGCTCACCCACATCATGCGGGCCACGGGCGCGCCGGATGCCACGCTGACATCCCGACCGAAGAGTGCGGCCTTGTAGGTTTCCCAGAAATGCGCGCCGGGCAGCAGGGGCATGGGTGCTTGCACAATATCCTGTGCAGTGTGCGTCGAGGCCACAAAAGCCAAGTACAGCGGAAATGCCACGATCAGCACCCCCATCAGCATCACGGCGTGGGCCAGCAAGTCCATCAGGGGCCGTCTTTCAACCATGGTCAGTACTGAACCTTTTTCTCAACATAGCGAAATTGAATCACAGTCAGCGAGATGACGATGGCCATCAGCACCACCGACTGCGCGGCCGAGCCACCCATGTCCATGGCCTTGAAGCCGTCGTAATACACCTTGTAAACAAGGATCGATGTCTCCCGCCCCGGCCCGCCCATGGTGGCTGCGTCAACGATGGCGAAGGTGTCAAAAAACGCATACACAACGTTGATCACCAGCAGGAAAAAAGTGGTGGGCGACAGCAAAGGGAACTGGATGGTCCAGAACCTGCGCCATGGCCTGGCACCATCGATGGCAGCAGCCTCGATCAGCGATTTCGGAATCGACTGCAGCCCCGCCAGGAAAAACAGGAAGTTGTAGGAAATCTGTTTCCATACCGCCGTCATGATGATCAAGGCCATGGCCTGACCGCCATTGAGCAGGTGGTTCCAGTCATAGGCCAGTTTGCCCAAAAGGTAAGACACTACGCCCAGAGAGGGTGAAAACATGAACACCCACAGCACCGCCGCTACGGCCGGCGCCACCGCATAAGGCAGGATCAGCAAGGTTTTATAAGCCAGCGCCCCTTTGATGATGCGGTCTGCAAATACCGCCAGCAGCAAGGACAAACTGATGCCCAGGCCGGCGACCATGACCGAAAAAAATGCCGTTGTCTGAAAGGATGCCGCGTACAACGGGTCATTGAAGAGCCGCCTAAAATTGTCCAGCCCCACCCACTCGGTGGACGAGCCAAAGGTGTCCTGCAGTTGCAGCGATTGAACCAGCGCCTGACTGGCCGGCCAGAAGAAAAACACCATCACGATGAGCAGTTGCGGCGCCAGCAGCAGCCAGGGCAACCAAGTCGAGCGAAACAATACGCGTTTTTCCATGCAACTCTTTGCTCAATAAAAAATCCCGCCCGGTCCGGATGACCTGCGGCGGGCAGCGTTGGAGGCGGCGCGGTGGGGCGCCGCGGCCATAAGCCCTGTAGCGATCTTACTTGTTGGCTTTCTGGAAACGCTCGAGCTGGTCGTTACCGCGCGCTACGATCGAGTCCAGCGCTTCTTTGGCGGTTTTCTTGCCGCTCCAGACCTGCTCAAGTTCTTCGTCCTCGATGCCGCGGATCTGTACATAGTTGCCCAGGCGGATACCCCGGCTCTTGTCAGTGACTTTGCGGATCATCTGGTTCACGCCGACGTCGGTGCCGGGGTTCTTCTCATAGAAGCCGGATTTTTCAGTCAATTGGAAAGCAGCTGTGGTAATCGGCAGGTAGCCGGTGCGCTGGTGCGTTGCAGCCTGGATTTCAGTCGAGGACAGGTAGTTGAAAAACTGCGCGATACCTTTGTACTCGTCAGCTTTTTTGCCGGCCATCACCCATAGGCTTGCGCCACCGATCACGGTGTTTTGAGGTGCACCGGGGACATCCTGGTAGTAAGGCAGCGGCCCCATTCCGAAGTTGAACTTGGCGTTTTTGGCCACATTGCCATAAAAGCCGGTCGAGGTGGTCGTCATGGCGCACTCACCTGAAATGAAGCTTGCTTCCGGCACGCTGGCACGGCCCTTGTAGATGAACAAGCCCTGCTTGGCCATGTTGGCCAGGTTTTCAATGTGACGCACGTGCAGCGGTGAGTTGACCTTCATGCGCGCGTCCATACCTTGCAAGCCATTGCCCTTGGTGGCGAACTCTACGTTGTGCCAGGCCGAAAAGCTTTCCAGCTGCGTCCAGCCTTGCCAGGCGATGGTCAGCGGACATTTGTGTCCGCTGGCCTTGAGCTTGGCTGCGGCCAGAGCGACCTCGGCCCAGGTGGCCGGGGCCTTGCTGGTGTCGATACCGGCAGCCTTGAAAGCGTCCTTGTTGAAGTAAAAGACAGTAGTCGAGCTGTTAAAAGGAAAGCTCAGCATCTCGCCGTTAGGGGCGGTGTAGTAACCGGCGACAGCCGACACATAGGCCTTGGGGTCGAACTTCTCGCCCGAATCTTTCATGACCTTGCCCACCGGCACGGTCACGCCCTTGCTGGCCATCATGGTAGCGGTGCCTACCTCGAAGACCTGCAGGATGTGGGGTGCATTGCCGGCGCGGAAAGCGGCCACAGCGGCGGTAAAGGATTCGTCGTAGTTGCCCTTGAAGGTGGGAACGATCTTGTAATTCTTCTGGGATGCGTTGAAGTTTTTGGCCAGGTCGTTGACGACTTCGCCGTTGACGGCGGTCATCGAGTGCCACCACTGTATCTCGGTCTGGGCCAGGCTAGTCAGGGGAGCGATAAGGGCGCTGGTGGCCAGCGCCAAGGCGGTGAAACTGATCTTCATGGGGAGTCCTTTAATGTTTTGATTGGAACCCGTTCAGTCTAGGGTTCATTTATGACAGTTCCTTGTACAGCGATTGGCGCCAGCCAACAACCGGGGTTTCCATGAGGCTACCCCCCGCCGTAGGGCGGACTTGCAAGGCGCTGCGGTAACATCGGCATTCAGGGCGGCTTTCCCTCCTTGGCAGCCTACTTTTCAAGATGAACGCTCTCACTACCCTAGACGAATTTCAGGCCATCGCCGGCGATACTGCCGGGTTGTTGCTGGGCGATGCGGCAGGCCAGGCCCGGATTCGCGAGATTCCTTACAACTACACCTCTTTTTCTGACCGCGAAGTCGTGATTCGACTGCTGGGTGACAGGGCCTGGGCGCTGCTCAACGAACTGCGCGGCGAG
>CANIDW010000315.1 GCA_947466165.1 Comamonadaceae bacterium
CCGATGTTTTGCATCACGTTCATGTGCGACCACAAGGCGTAGGACTGAAACACCATCGCCATGTCTCTGCGTTCGGGTGGCTCAGCAAGCACGTCGCGGCCTTGCACATCAATGCTGCCGGCCTTGGCCCGGGTAAAGCCGGAGATCGTGCGCAGCAAGGTGGTCTTGCCGCAACCCGAGGCGCCCAACAGGGCCACGAACTGCCCCCGGTCCACGTTCAGGTCGATGCCCTTGAGCACCTCGTTGTCGCGGTAGGCGACCCGCAGGCCGCGTATGGCGATCATCGGCTCCATCTCCATGAAACTTCCCTTTGGGTTCTTTTCGGGCATGCCGGTTGGCGTGTTGCTGAAAGCGGCTACCCTGAGCTTTGGTTCAGTATAGGGCTGGTGGAATTTAAAAGCACTGGTGAAAACATTTAGAAAAAGTTTTCTATTTTTTCATCGTGGCGTCATAATCGGCATGATGAAAAAGCCCGGATCTTCAGCCAAACCGGTTGGCGTGCCAGCTGTGCCGGAGCCTGCCTTGCCATCGCCGGCCCGGGCCGTCACGGCTCAGACCGATGCCGATTTGCTGGTCAAGCGCATCACCAACGAGTTCGACACACTTAGCCGGCAACTCAAACTGATCGCCCGCTATGTCGAAGAAAACCGCGCTCACATCGGGCTGGACCGTATCCAGGATGTGGCCGGGCGATGCGGTGTGCAGCCTTCCGCCGTCATCCGCTTTGCCAAGCGTTTCGGTTTTTCGGGCTATACCGAAATGCAGAAAATTTTTCGCGAAGGCATCACCCGGCAGATCGCCCCGCAGCGGGACTACCAGACGCGCATCCGCAGCCTGATTGCCGCCGCGCAGGGGCAACTCAGCAGCGCAGACATTGCCCACGAGTTCATTGGCGGCAGCATCACCGGCATGCAGGAATTGCAGCGAGACATGCACAGCACGGTTTTTGATGAAGCCGTGGACATGCTGGTTCAGGCGCCGTCGATCTGGCTGGTTGGCACGCGCCGCTCATTTCCGGTGGCGTCCTACCTGGCCTATGCACTGCAACACACAGAAAAACGCGTTGAGTTGCTGTCAGGTCTGGGCGGTATGAACGAGGGGCAGATGCGCGGCATCCGGCCCGGCGATGTGATGATCGTGGTGAGTTTCGCGCCCTACGCCGAGGAGTCCATCCAATGCGCCCGCCGAGCCGTGGCCTCTGGCGCACGTGTGATTGCGATTGCCGACAGCCAGATGAGCCCGCTGGCTGCGTTAGCTTCGGCCTTGCTGGTGGTCTCCGAGAGCACGATTTTCGGCTTTCGCTCGCTGACTAACACCATGGCGCTGGCGCAAAGCCTGTTCATTGCGCTGGCTTACCGCACTGAGCTGCTTTACCAGCCGGCCTCGCCTGCCAGCGGTGCTTAATCCATTTCAACCCCGCCCCTTGTCCTTTGGAGTCCCTATGAAAAACGTTGCAATTTTTGGTGCCGGTCGCATCGGCCGTATTCACGCCGCTAACCTGGCCGCCTTGTCGGGCGTCAGCCTGAAAGCGGTGTGTGATCCGGTGGGCAGCGCCGCAGCCGAGCTGGCGCAACAGCATGGAGCCACTGTGTCCACGGTCGAGGCCATCTTTGCCGACCCATCCATCGATGTGGTGGCGATTGCGTCTTCCACCGACACCCACAGCGATCTGATCGCCCGTGCGGCCAAGGCCGGCAAACATATCTTTTGCGAAAAGCCGATTGACCTGTCGGTGCCGCGCGCCCAGGCTTGTGCTGATGCGGTGAAAGCCGCCGGCGTGGCCTGCATGATCGGCTTTCAGCGCCGCTTTGATCCGACCTTCAATGAAGCCCGTACCCGCATGGACCGCGGCGACATCGGCAAGCCCGAGATGCTGGTGGTCACCAGCCGTGACCCTGGCGCGCCACCGGCCGAGTACCTCAAGGCCTCGGGCGGTATTTTCCGTGACATGCTGATTCACGATTTCGATATTTTTCGCTGGATCCTGTGTGCCGACGGTGATGAAGCAGAAACCCTGCACGCCACAGGCTCCTGCCTGATTGATCCTGCGATCGGGCTGATTGGCGACATTGACTGCGCAGCGGTGACCATCCGCACCCGACAAGGCCGGCTGGCGCAGATCAACACCTCGCGCCGCGCCGCCTATGGCTACGACCAGCGCTTTGAAGTGCTGGGCTCCAAAGGCATGCTGCAATGCGGCAACCACCGGCCCAGCGAAGTGGTGCAGTCAGATGCTCAAGGCGTGAGCAGCGACACGCCTGAGCATTTTTTCTTGCAGCGCTACCGTGAAGCCTATCGCCTGGAGATTGCGCACTTCTTTGAATGCCTGCAGTCAGGCCAACCCTTTCGCACCAGCATCGCCGACGGTGTGGCGGCACAAAAACTGGCCGATGCAGCCGCACAATCTTTGGCCAGCGGGCAGGTGGTGCGCCTCTAGAATGAGGGCTGACAAACCTTTCCGTGAGCCTGTGTGTCTGACAGCTTCAAAGTTTTTGCCCAGTACCTGTTGCCCAAACAAGCGCTCACGGCTTTTGCCGGTTGGGTGGCTTCGCGCCAGCGCGGCCGCGTTACCACGGCGCTGATCCGCTGGTTCGTCG
Source organism: Comamonadaceae bacterium (assembly GCA_947466165.1). Lineage (GTDB taxonomy): Bacteria > Pseudomonadota > Gammaproteobacteria > Burkholderiales > Burkholderiaceae_C > Polaromonas. The sequence continues at coordinate 2,598 of CANIDW010000315.1, forward strand.
GCAAGTACCAGGTGAACATGGCCGAGGCGGCCGACCCGGACATCGGCAGCTATTTGAGCTTCAATGATTTTTTCACCCGGGCCCTGCGGCCGGGTGTCCGGCCCATGGCCGACGCCACGCTGATCTGCCCGGTGGACGGTGCCATCAGCCAGTTCGGCACTATCGAGGGCGAGCAGATTTTCCAGGCCAAGGGACACCAGTACTCGACCACCGCGCTGGTCGGCGGAGACGCAGCGCTGGCCGCGCAGTTTCGCGGCGGCAGTTTTGCCACCCTCTACCTCAGCCCGCGCGACTACCACCGCATTCACATGCCCTGCGATGGCCGCTTGCTGCAAATGGTCTATGTGCCTGGCGATTTGTTTTCGGTGAACCCTGTCACCGCGCGCGGCGTGCCCGGCTTGTTTGCGCGCAATGAGCGTGTGGTCTGTGTGTTTGACACCGCGCCGGGCCCCATGGTTCTGACGCTGGTGGGCGCCACCATCGTGGGCAGCATTGCCACAGTCTGGCACGGTGTGCTCGATCGTCAAAACACCCTTCGCCAATGGCATTACGAAGGCCAGAGCGCTCCGGTGCTGCTGAAAAAGGGCGAGGAAATGGGTCGGTTTTTGCTGGGCTC
>CANIDW010000316.1 GCA_947466165.1 Comamonadaceae bacterium
ATCGGCCAGCGCCGGGCCCACCACACGCGGGTTGCCGGGGTTGATCAAGAGGCCTAAAAAGCCGCTGATCGCTTGCGCCACGCTGTCGTAACTCGGCCGGTCGGCATAAGGGCCGGTCGGCCCAAAGCCGCTGATGGCGCAGTAAATCAGGCGCGGGTTGATTTTTTGCAAACGCTCGCGGCCGGCACCGATGTTCTCGGCCACGCCCGGACGAAAGTTCTGAATGTAAACATCCGCCTCACGGATCATCTCGTCAAAGCGCGCCAGGTCGGCGGCCTGTTTGGTGTTGAGCGTGATGCTGCGTTTGTTGCGGTTGTAGGTCTGAAAGTGCGGGCTGTAGAGCTCGCCCTTGTAAGCCCGGAAAGGATCGCCCGTGACCGGCAACTCGACCTTCACGACATCGGCGCCCAGATCGGCCAGCAGCATCGAGGCTGCCGGGCCGGTGATGAAGGTGCCGTGCTCGACGACCTTGACGTCTTTAAGAACTTGGGCCATGAATGTTCAGCCTGCCTTGGGCATGCTGCCGGTGTATTCCTGATCTCTGGCGGCCTGGTAAGACAGCGCAAAGCCAATCGGGTCTTCCAACTCTTCGTTGAGGTGGGCAATCAAACTGGCGGTGCGCGCCAGCATGGGCACACCCTTGAGCGCATTGACCGGAAAACCCACGCCCAGCAGCACCGCCGGTATGGCCCCGGAGACATTGAGCTTGAGCTCCTTGCCGACCACTTCAGGAATGACGGCCTCCACCACTTTGGCAATCTCGACATAGCGCTGACCGCCACCGGCTTTAAGGGACACATCGAACAGACTGCCAACGCGAGGGTCGCGTTTTTTATGCTCCGGGTGGCCGTAACCGGCGATCGGCAGTTTGCGGGCCCGCAAGTCTGCCACCACCACGCGGGCGGCCGCGTGCAGGTCACCGCCATGCTTTTCAGCTTCTTTTTCAATCGCCAGGTACAGGCGGCCGGCGGTTTCCGAAGCACCCAGAATCACCGAGCCCGAGCCGAGCAAACCGGCAGCCACCGCGCCCTGCATGGCGTCGGGAGCGGCGGCCAGCGTCATGCGGGCCGCCTGCACGCTGGGCACCAGGCCGTGTTCGGCAATCGCCACCAGGGTGGCGTTGAGCACGGCGCTGGTGGCCGCGTCGGCGCGCCGGCCGGTGACGAGCAAAAAGAAATAGTCGCCGAAGTTGATGTGCCCGATCAGCTCGCGCGACAAATCCGCTCCACGCACCACGATGGTGTCTTCATTGGAGGTGCAGATGGCCGAGCGGGCCACGGTAGCCTTGCCGATTTTCAAAATAAATCTCCTGACAGGAAATGGATGAAACGACGATCAGGCCGCAGAAGGCACCAGCCGGAAGTCGTAATGCGCCACGTGATAAGGCTGCGCCATGACGCGGCCGTCCGGTGCCTTGCCCGCCGGGTGCGGCTCGAAGTTGACGATCAGGCTGTTGCGCACGCCGAACACGGCGTCCGAATCAAGAAAGGGGCTGTCAGACACAAACAGGTGCGTGATCAGGCGCTCGTGGCCGGGCGCGCTGAGCATGGTGTGCATGTGGCCGGGCCGGTTCGGATGGCGTCCCATGCGTCGCAGCATGCCGCCCACCGGACCGTCATCGGGCACCGGGTAGTAGGCCGGACGGATGGACCAGAAGCGGTAGTTGCCCTTGGCATCGGTGTGAAAGCGTGCGCGCAAAGCCATGGGCGCGTCTGCGCCTTTTTGCAGATCGTAAAACCCATCGCCGTCGCCCGACCAGACATCCAGCGTGCAGTTGGCCACCGGTTTGCCGGCGGTGTCGGTGACGCAGCCGTGGTAGTAAGCCGGCGTGCCGGAGCTCACACCGGTGATGTCAGCGCCCAGTTCCAACTCAGGCGCGCCTTCCCAGAAAAACGGGCCCAGCACCGTCGCCTCGGTGGGCGCCAGCTTGGGCGGGTTGGCCTTGAGCGCCACAGCGCCTTTGGCCTGCTCAATACCCACCACCGCCATCGACACGCCCAGCGTGTCTGACAGCAGGATGAACTCCTGGCGTTTTTCGTCGCACATCTTGCCCGCGGCAGTCAGGAACTCGATGGTACCCATCCATTCCTCAGGCGTGAGCTCTACTTCTTGCACAAAAGCATGAACATGCTTGACCAGCGCGCTCATGACTTCTTTGAAGCGGGGCTCTTTGCAGTCGGCCATGCGGTCAATGACGGCCTGAACCAGATCGTGTACTTCGAGTTGCGCCATGTTGTGTCTCCTGGGTTGCCCGGCAGCCCCGGTTCAGGGCCGCCAGAAGGGATGCCTTATTTAAAGAACGCTACAAGCCTGGGCAAAGCTCAGGCGCGGGTTGCGGTCAAACAGCTTGCTGTTGTCACCGTAACCCAGGTTGATGATGAAGTTGGCCTGCAGACGGCCGTCAGGGAAGAACTCGGCATTGACCTTGGCCAGATCGACACCGCTCATGGGCCCGCAGTCCAGGCCGACAGCGCGGGCTGCGATCATGAAGTAAGCGCCGCTCAAGGTGCTGTTGCGCACGGCCGTGCCGTCAGCCATGGCCTTGTTGCCTTCGAACATTTCTTTGGCGCCGGGCTTGTGCCAGACCGTTGGCATGTGTTCATAAAATTTCATGTCACTGGCAACGATCACGGTGACAGGCGCCACTTTGGTTTTGTCCACATTGCCGGGGGCCAGCGCCGGAATCAGGCGGGCTCTGGCCTCAGGCGAATTCAAGAACACATAGCGCGCAGGCTGCGTGTTCATGGACGTCGCGCCCATCTTGGCAATGTCATAAATCTGCTCAATCAGCTCGGCCGGTACAGGCTGATCGGTAAAGCCGTTGGCCGTACGGGCTTTGAAAAATAGTTGGTCTAGGCAGGCTTCAGAAATTCGCATGGGAGGACTTTTCAAAAAATGGATAAGGGGGAAAGCTTAGTGCATCCGGCGGCGGCCGGGGCTCTGGTTTACTCGGGTTTGATGTCCAAATCGCGGGTCAGTTTGGTCCAGCGCTCGACGTCGCGGCGCACCAGCGCCCGGGTCTCGGTGGCGTTCAAATTCAGCGGCTTGCCGCCGGCTTTGCGGAAAATATCCACCACATCGGGCGCCTGGGCGATGCGGGCGGTTTCGGCCCGCAAGCGATCCAGCGCCTCGGCCGGCACCTTGGCCGGCGCAAACAGGCCGAACCAGGACTCCAGTTCCAACGCTGCCACGCCGGTTTCGGTGATGGTC
>CANIDW010000317.1 GCA_947466165.1 Comamonadaceae bacterium
TGCTGTTCGTGCTGGCCCGCGTGGCAAAGTTGTCTGTTGAGCGGACAACGGTTGCGATATTGCCCTGGTTGGTTCCGCTGCTTGGCTCGCTTGTGATCATTACTTACTTTCCTAAGTTGGTACTGTGGTTGCCCAAGATGTTTTACTAGCCTTTGCATGAAAGAGTTATGCCTTGGTTGGGATCATGCCGACGCGGTACTTGGCTCCGCTGCTGTCCCCCGCGTCGCCTATGGCGACAGCTCCTCCTTGATGCCGCTGCGCCAATCACCGCATCGGCATGATCTTGTGAGCAGTGTGCGTGTCCGATTCTTCAAAACTGCGCCGCCACACGGTCTGCCGATGAGGTTGGGGTGGGTGGCGAAGCGAAATCAAGGAGGAGCTGCGGCCCTAGGCCGCGCGGGGGACATTCGCGTAGCTACCCACCCCGGCCTCGTCGGCCAGCAATAGAACCCAACTGCAACCTGAATTTAAAAACGCAAAACCATGACTCCATTCATCAGACTCCACACAGCAGACGACGTCGTCATAGCACGGACTCAACTCATCGGCGGCACAAAAATAGAAGGTATCACCACCAAAGGCCTGATTCCTCCAGGCCACAAAGTCGCCACCAAAGCCTTACAAACAGGCGATGCCGTCCGCCGCTACAACCAGATCATCGGCTTTACCAGCCAGCCGATTGCCGCTGGCGAGCATGTGCACACGCACAACCTGAACATGGGGCCGGACAAGGGCGACTTTGCGCGCGACTACGCCATCGGCGCCGACGTCAAGCCTGCACCCGCCAAGCTTGAAGCCACTTTCATGGGCATCAAGCGCGCCGACGGCCGCGTGGCCACGCGAAACTACATCGGCATTTTGTCCAGCGTCAACTGCTCGGCCACGGCAGCACGCGCCATTGCCGACCATTTTTCGCGCCGCACCAACCCGGCCGCGCTCAAAGACTTTGCCAATGTGGACGGCGTGGTGGCGCTGACGCACGGCACAGGCTGCGGAATGGACGGCGATGGTCTGGGCATGAAAATTCTGGAGCGCACACTGGCCGGCTATGCCACCCACGTCAACTTTGCCGGCGTGCTGGTGGTGGGCCTGGGCTGCGAGTCCAACCAGATCAATGCCTGGCTGGCGCACAGCGCGCTCCAAGAAGGCGAGAACTTCCGGGTCTTCAACATCCAGGACAGCGGCGGTACGCGCCAGACGGTGGACAAAGGCATTGCCCTCATTCAAGAGATGCTGCCGCGTGCCAACGCTGTCAAGCGCGAGCCCTGCAGCGCTGCGCACATCACCATCGGCCTGCAATGCGGCGGCTCGGACGGCTACTCGGGAATCAGCGCCAACCCGGCCCTGGGCGCGGCGGTGGACTTGCTGGTGGCCCACGGTGGTACCGCCATCCTCAGCGAAACACCCGAGGTTTACGGCGCCGAGCACTTGCTCACGCGCCGCGCAGTGCGCCCCGAGATAGCGCACAAGCTGATTGGCCGCATCAAGTGGTGGGAGCAGTACACGCAGATCAACGGCGGCGAGATGAACAACAACCCCTCGCCCGGCAACAAGGCCGGCGGCCTGACCACGATTCTTGAAAAGTCTCTGGGGGCGGTGGCCAAGGGCGGCACCAGCAACCTGGAGGCTGTCTATGAATACGCCGAGCCCGTCAACGCCCATGGCTTTGTTTACATGGACACGCCGGGCTACGACCCGGTCAGCGCCACGGGCCAGGTGGCCGGCGGTGCCAACCTGATTTGCTTTACCACCGGGCGCGGCTCTGCCTACGGCTGCGCGCCCTCGCCCTCACTCAAACTGGCCACCAACTCGGCTCTGTGGAGGCGCCAGGAAGAAGACATGGACATCAACTGCGGCGAGATCATTGACAGCGGCATGAGCATCCAGGCCATGGGCCAGCGTATTTTTGAAATGGTGTTAGCCACCGCCTCGGGCGAGCAAAGCAAAAGCGAAAAACACGGCTACGGACAAAACGAGTTTGTGCCCTGGCAAGTCGGGGCGGTGATGTGATGGCAGCGATACAAGAAAAACTCTTTGCAGCCGACGCGCTGCGCACGCAATGCGCCGACATTTTGCGCGGTGCCGGCAGTCAGAGCGAAGAGGCTGGCAAAGTGGCGGCCAACCTCGTCATGGCCAACCTCAGCGGGCATGACTCGCATGGTGTGGGCATGCTGCCGCGCTATGTTGATGCCGTGCTCGAAGGCGGCCTCACACCGAATGCCAGCGTCAAGACCCTGCTGGACGCCGGAACGCTGCTGTCGCTGCACGGCCAGCGCGGTTACGGCCAGGTGGTCGGCGAGCAAGCCATGCACATGGCCATGGCACGCGCGCAAGAACACGGCAGCTGCATCATGGCGCTGGCTGACGCGCACCACTTGGGGCGCATCGGCCACTTTGCCGAAATGGCCGTGGCCCAAGGCCTGGTGGCGCTGCACTTTGTCAATGTCAAAGCAACCCCGGCGGTGGCACCCTGGGGCGGTGCTGATGGCCGCTACGGCACCAACCCCTGCTGCATCGGCGTGCCCATCCAAGGCCAGCCACCCTTTGTGCTGGACTTTGCCACCAGCCGCGTGGCGCAGGGCAAGATGCGCGTGGCGCACAACCTCGGCAAAACGGTAGCGCCCGGATTTTTGATCGACGAAAAAGGCCACCCGACGACCGACCCCGGCGTGGTGGTGGTGCCGCAAAGCGGCGGTTTGTTTGGTGCGCTCATGCCTTTTGGCGAACACAAAGGCTCAGGCCTGGCCATGGCCTGCGAACTGCTGGGCGGCGCGCTCACCGGCGGCGGCACCTGGCACCAAGCCAGCAACCCGGGGCGTGCTGTCACCAACAGCATGCTGACCATTTTGATCAACCCGGTCAAACTGGGCACGCAAAGCGCCATGGAGACCGAGGCCCTGGCCTTTTTGGAATGGATGCGCGCTGCTCCGCCAGCGCCAGGCTTTGAAGCCGTGCAAATGGCGGGCGAACCCGAGCGCGCCGCACGCCTTAAGCGGGCTAAAGACGGCATCGCTATAGACCCTGAAACCTGGAAGGAGCTGCGCCAGGCCGGGCATAAAGTAGGCGTTGATTTGCCCGCGTGAAACTGCAGCCAGGCGTAAATCATTTGCAGTGCCCGACATACCCGACAAAAGCCACACCATGAACGACACCCCGGGCAACAGTCCTGCTTTTTTGTCACCCGCCGACCTGCCACGCCTGCAGGCCCA
>CANIDW010000318.1 GCA_947466165.1 Comamonadaceae bacterium
CCTGGAATGAGGGCGCCCGAGTACATGTCGCCCACAGAGCGGCCGAGCTGGTCAGCCAGCACGATCAGCACCAGCGAGGGCGGTATCGCCTGGGCCAGGGTGCCGGAAGCCGTGATGGTCCCTGTGGCGATGGTCCGGCTGTAGCCGTAGCGCAGCATCACGGGCAGCGAAATCAGGCCCATGGAAATCACCGCAGCCGCCACCACACCGGTGGTGGCAGCCAGCAGGGCGCCGACCAGGATCACGGCGATGGCCACGCCACCGCGCACCGGACCGAAGACCTGACCCACGGTTTCCAGCAGGTCCTCGGCCATGCCGGATCGCTCCAGAATGATGCCCATGAAGGTAAAGAAGGGAATGGCCAGCAAGGTGTCGTTTTGCATGATGCCGAAGATGCGCAAGGGCAGTGCCTGGAACATAGCGGCGGGGAAAATGCCCGCCTCAATACCGACAAAACCAAAGGCCAGGCCGACGGCAGCCAGACCGAAGGCCACCGGAAAGCCGGTCAGCAGCACTGCAAAAAGCCCTATGAACATGAGCGGCACAAACTGTTGCGCCAAAAAAGTGGTTTGCATTTATTTGTCTCCGGCCAGCAGACGGGCAGTTTTGGCTTCAAGTTCTTCGAGGTGCTTTTGCTCGTCCGATTTGCTGTCTTCGCTGTTCAGAACATCGGGCCCTTCGCCTCTTAAAAAGGCGACACGTTTGACCATCTCGGACAGGGCTTGCAGCAGCAGCAGGGCAAAACCCAGGGGGATCAGGACATAGGCCGGCCAGCGGATCAGTCCGCCGGCGTTTTGCGACATTTCGCCGCTGACCAGAGCCTGCACGAAAAACGGCCAGCCCAGGGCGATGGTGATCAGGCAAAAGGGAATCAGCACGAACGCGATGCCCAGCACGTCAACCCAGTTACGTCCGCGGTCAGTGAGCTTGGTTGAGATGAAGTCGATGCGCACATGCGAGTTCTTCAAAAAGCCATAACCGGCGCCCAGCATGAAGACGGCGGCAAACAAATACCACTGGATCTCCAGCAAACCGTTAGAGCTGACATTGAAGATTTTGCGCACCAACGCGTTGCCGGCGCTGATGAGCGTGGTGGCCAGAATCAGCCACATCGTCAGCCTGCCGACCAGGGTGTTCACCCCGTCTACAGTTTTGGATAACTTTAAAAGCAGTTTCATTTTTCGTCCCAGGTAACAGGCCCCGTGTTTAATCATGGCCCTTCAGCGCCACGCTGGTTGGCTAAGGGGTTCGGAGGCGGTCTCGTAGTTTATCGACAACTGGCCCCGCCTGACTGCATTTGGGGCAATTTCAGACTGAAAATTCATCATTCACCTTGCAAAACCAGCTTTTTAGATGGAAAGCGCTGCTCTGGGCGCGCTTTGGCTGGTGCCACAATGATTTCGAATTTATTCATTTTTGGACGCAACTGCCATGCCCCCTTCTTCGCCTGCGCCGGACGACAGCCCGGGCTTGATCGACTCATCCGGCATCCGCCAGGGTGGGCGCGAAGTCTTGTCGCTGGCCCTGATGGATGCGCGCAACCACACGCTGCACTTGCTCAGACAGTTTCAGCAGTCTTTGGAAGCTGACGGTTTTTCAGTTCCTTGCCTGCCTATCCTTAACCCGCCCCTGTGGGAGGTGGGTCATTTGGGCTGGTTTCAAGAGCGTTGGATCAGCCGCAATCTGCTGCGTCACCAGGGTGCCCGGTGCGACCCCGGCGCAGCATGCCTGCCCTCCATAGAGCCCAATGCCGACCGCTGGTGGGACTCCAGCCATGTGGCGCACGACAGCCGCTGGTCGCTGGACCTGCCCGGTGTGGAGGACTGCCGCGCCTACTTGCTGCAAACCCTGGACAGCACCCTGGGCCTGCTGGAAAAAGCAGGGGACTCTGACCAGGCACTTTATTTTTACCGTCTCTGCCTTTTTCATGAGGACATGCATGCCGAGGCGATGACTGCGGCATTGCAAGCGCTTGGTTTGCCGCTGGACGCGCCCTTGCGCAAGGCATTGACGCCCGCCGCCATGACGCTGCGTGAGCCCTTGCGCATGCCGGCCACGCGCTGGCTTATGGGCAGCCCTGCCGAGAGCCCGGGTTTTGTGTTTGACAACGAGGCCGGCCAGCATGATGTGAACGTACCCGAATTCGAGATCGATGCGCAGCCCGTCAGCTGGGCGCAGTATGTGGAGTTTGTGGCTGATGGCGGCTACGACCGCAGTGAGCTGTGGTGTGCAGAAGGCTGGCACTGGTTGCAGGAAATCAGCCAGTCAGAAGGGCGGCGCGGGCCCCGCTATGTAGAGCAGATCGGCGTGGCCAGCGGTGCGGTGATGCAAACGCGTTTTGGTCAGTCGCAGCGCATGTCGGGCCAGCAGCCGGCCATGCACATGAGTTGGTGGGAGGCCGACGCCTGGTGCCGCTGGGCCGGGCGGCGTTTGCCCTTTGAAGTCGAGTGGGAGATCGCGGCACACAGCGCAGACAGGCGCGGTTTTCGCTGGGGTGATGTGTGGGAGTGGACGGGCAACAATTTTGCGCCTTACCCCGGCTTTCAGGCCGGCCCGTATGCAGACTACTCAGCGCCCTGGTTCGGCACCCACAAGGCCTTGCGCGGCGGCTCTTTTGCCACGCGGGCACGCATGAAGTCGCCCAAGTACCGTAACTTTTACTTGCCCGGGCGGGACGATATTTTTTGTGGTTTCAGGTCCTGCGCGCTGTGAGTGGTTTTTCCTGCCGGTAACGCCACCATGGCAAGTGCGCGCGCAAGGCCAGTACCTGGCCGCTTTGCGCGCCCTCAGCGCTGTAGCCGGGCAACTGCGCCAGCGTGGCCGCCCAAGCCGGGCTTTGCAAGACTTGCAGCAAGGCCAGCACGGGCGGCTGCGTCAGCGCTGATTTGAGGCACACCAGGTGGTAGCGCTCGCGCACCAGCGGAATGAAGTCCAGTCCTTTTTCCAGGGCCGCCGCCTCGATGCCCAGACCGGCGTCTGCTGCGCCGCTAGCGACCGCCTGTGCCACGGCGGCATGCGAAGGCTCTTGCGTGGCGTAACCGTGGATGCCGGCCGGATCGATGCGTTGTTGTGCCAGTAACTCATCGAGCAGCACGCGCGTGCCGGTGCCGCTGGCGCGGTTGATGTAGCGCAAGCCCGGGCGCAGCAGGTCCGGCAGGCTGGTGATGCCCAGCGGATTGCCGCGCGCCACCAAGAGGCCCTGCA
>CANIDW010000319.1 GCA_947466165.1 Comamonadaceae bacterium
CAGGTTGTTTCATTACTCCCGCGAATCTGTTTACGGCAGCCTCAACAAACTCGCGCAATACGTGCAGTTGGGCGCTGCCAAACGGGCGCAAGCAGGCAAAACAGGCGGCGTGTTGCGCGGTCTGGCATCGGGCTTTGCCATCTTTTTGCGCCTCTATATTTTCAGACGCGGGTTTTTGTGCGGCGCCGAAGGTTTTTTGTTTTGTTTTTTCATTGCGCTGGAATGTTTTTTCCGGTACGCCGCTTTGAAATATGACGAACATGATTTGAAAAATCTGGCTGCGCGAAAGTAAGTTGATACAGACTCTTCACCAATGCATGTCCTGATCGTCAGTAAAAATAGGATTCCTGTTTACGCTTATGGTGGCACTGAGCGCGTCGTCTGGGATTTGGGGCATGCGCTGCATCGCCTTGGTCACCGGGTGACTTACTTGGTGAAACCAAGATCGCTCTGTGATTTTGCAGATGTTTTGTTTATTGACAAGCAAAAAGCTTTGTTGCCTCAAGCCGTTGCTGCAAAGCACCAGTCAGGTGCAGATATCGTTCATTTCCACTCCAATCCTTTCGACGACGTGCCGGCATCCGAGGGGTTTGAGTTGCCGTACTTGGTTACTGAACATGGCAACAGTGAGAGGGGTGCATGGCATTCGCGCAACACGGTCTTTCTTTCCAAAGACCATGCCGCTCGACACGATTCTGAGCAATTTGTTTACAACGGACTGAATTGGGATAGCTATGGCAAGGTGGATTTTTCATTGCCGCGTAAAGACTTTCATTTTCTTGGCAATGTGGCATGGCCTGTCAAAAACTTTCAGGGCGCCATTGATGTGGCACGCGATGCATCCATTAAGTTGAATGTGATGGGCGGTCGGCGGTTACAGATTCGGCGAGGCTTTCGGTTCACCTGGGAGTCTTACATTCGTTTTCACGGCATGGTTGGTGGCGCACAAAAATTTTCTATGCTCAATGCATCCAAAGGGATGATTTTCCCCGTCCGCTGGTATGAGCCCTTCGGCCTGGCTATCGTGGAAAGCCTCTATTTTGGATGCCCCGTTTTTGCAACGCCATATGGCGCCATACCGGAGCTGGTCCCGCCTGATTGCGGTGCGCTAAGCCACTCTGCGAGTGAGTTGGTCCAAGCACTGGGGCAGGCAGAGATGTATTCGGCGCAGGCCTGCCACGCGCAAGCCCGTGAGAAATTTAATGCGCAAAACATGGCCTTAGGTTATCTCCATAAATACGAGCTGGTTCTCGCTGGACAACCACTTCATCCCCAAACGCCAATTAGCCAGATTCATCCCCGCGATTTGCCTTGGACAGACTGACGCACTTACCAATCAGCATGCGAGTCCTACTGGTCAGCAACTCTTTGATCCCTGTATTCGCTTATGGCGGTACAGAGCGCGTCATCTGGGATCTGGGCCAGGCGCTTGGTGAACTGGGACATGAGGTGACTTATCTGGTGGCAGCGGGCTCCAGTTGTCCCTTTGCCAAGGTGTTTGAGATCAATCCTGCTGTGGATCTTCGCCTTCAGATTCCGGTTGACATTGACATCGTGCACTTTCAGTTCAACCCGACGTTTGATCTGGATGCAGATTTTGATAAGCCCTATGTAGTGACCGAGCACGGCAACACTGCCGGCGACAAGCGCTTGCCGCTGAATTCCATTTTTGTGTCTCGCAACCATGCCCAGCGGCATGGATCGGAGCAATTTGTCTACAACGGCCTGAACTGGGAGGCCTACGGGCCGGTGGACTTTGAGTTACCTCGTCGCCATCATCATTTTTTAGGCAAGGCGGCATGGCGCGTCAAAAACGTAACGGGCGCGATCGATGTGGCGCTGGAAGCAGGCGTGAGACTGGCGGTTTTGGGCGGTACAAGGCTCAATCTCAAACGTGGATTTCGCTTTACATGGTCCCGCAAAGTCGAGTTTCACGGCATGGTGGGCGGACAGCATAAGTTTCAATTACTCAACGCTTCCAATGGTCTGGTTTTCCCAGTTCGTTGGCACGAGCCCTTTGGACTGGCCGTGATAGAAAGCCTGTATTTTGGGTGTCCGGTGTTTGCGACGCCCTATGGATCGCTGAATGAACTTGTGGGTCCTGAGTATGGGGTTCTTGCCAGTGAGCGTGAAGTTCTGGCAGAAGCTATCTTGAGCCAATCCTTTGATTTGCGTGCATGCCATCAACATGCGGTGCAAAGTTTTAATGCAAAGAAAATGGCCATAGGCTACCTCGAGAAATACCAGAAAGTAGCCGATGGCGACTTCTTGTCGTCCATTCATCCTCAAGCACTCGAGCGTGATGTTCGCTTGCCTTGGGCTTAAGCCGAACACGGAGCCAAGATGCCAAGACTTGATGCCGGCGATGTCACTGTGGTGGTGGTGACCTACAACAGCGCGCACTGCTTGTCTGGCCTGTCAGGTGGATTACAAACGATGCGCAATATCATCGTGGTTGACAACGCGAGCGATGACGACTTGCAGACCCAACTGCCATTGGCTCTACCGCAGGCCTCTTTGCTGCGCAACGCCCGCAACCTGGGCTTTGGCGCCGCCAATAATCGTGCGCTGGCGCAGGTTCAAACCCCCTACGCCCTGTTGCTCAACCCGGACTGCCTACCGACAAAGGAGTTTCTTGTCGGGCTATTGCAGGCCGCAGCCGAATTTCCTGATGCCGCCATCATCGCGCCGCACCTGATACGGCGCAACGGCACGCCTGAAGTGAGCTACCGCTGGCCTGCCACGCATTGGGTTTCCAGAGGTCCTAAGGCCGATGGGCCTTGTTGCGTGGGTTTTGTGTGCGGCGCTGTCATGCTGCTCAATATGGATGTGATGAAGCGCATTGGTTTTTTTGACGAGACTTTTTTTCTTTACTACGAAGACGAAGACTTGTGCCAGCGTGTTTTCTTGGCCGGCCAGCAGATCGTGCTCGTACCTGAGCTCGAAATCACGCACCTTTCACGGGGCTCGGTGAAGGGGCCCAACCCGCTCAAGTCAGAGTTCATTCGCGGCTACCACCACGCACAGTCCAAACTGGTTTTTGAGCGCAAGTACTTTGGGGCCGCGCTAGCTGCTCGCTTGCGTTGGAAGACGCTGTTGTTGGCTTTGCTCACTCTGGCGCTCAGATTGTTGCTGCCGCAGCCGCGTTACCTGGCCCGATTGGTGGGGCGGATTGCGGGTTTGTGCCGTTCCTACCCAGAATCG
>CANIDW010000320.1 GCA_947466165.1 Comamonadaceae bacterium
ATGAAGCTCAAAGTCAACGGAAAAGCACACGAACTCGACATCGAACCCGACATGCCCTTGTTGTGGGCCTTGCGAGACGAACTCGATATCAAAGGCCCTAAATTCGGCTGCGGCGTGGCCCAGTGCGGCGCCTGCACGGTTTTGCTCAACGGCGAGGCTGTGCGCTCTTGTTCTTACCCGGTGTCGGCTGCGGCCGGCCAGCAGGTCATCACCATCGAAGGCCTGGCATCTAAGGGCAAGCTGCACCCGGTGCAACAGGCCTGGGTAGAGCACCAGGTGCCGCAGTGCGGTTACTGTCAGGGCGGCCAGATGCTGGCGGCTGTGGCCTTGCTCAAGAAAAAGCCCAAGCCCAGTGACCAGGACATTGACGCGGCCATGACCAACATCTGCCGCTGCGGCACGTATGCCCGCATCCGCAAGGCGATTCACGCGGTCGCCGCCAAAGGGGTGCGCGCATGAAAACCAGTACCACCGCCACCGGCCTGGACCGCCGCCACTTCCTGCAGGTCTCAGCCACCGCCGCAGCCGGCCTCAGCCTGGCTTTTTACCTGCCTGAAAAAGCCGAAGCCGCCGACACGCCGCGCTTGAATGCCTGGATCGAGATCCAGCCCGACGAGACCATCGTCATCCGTTACGCCCGCGCCGAAATGGGCCAGGGCAGCCGAACTTCCGCGCCCATGCTGGTGGCCGAGGAGCTGGACGCCGACTGGAAAAAAGTGCGCGTTGAATACGCCACGGCGCACGACAACCTGCGGCAAAAGCGTGTGTATGGCGACATGGCCGCAGTCGGCAGCCGCACCATCCGCAACTCTCAAGCCTATTTGCGCCAGGCCGGTGGCACCGCGCGCCACATGCTGGTGGCGGCTGCTGCGCAAAGCTGGGGCGTGCCGGCTGCCGAATGCAGCACGGCGCTGGGCCGGGTGCAACACCTGGCCAGCAAGCGCTCTTTGTCTTACGGCAAGTTGGCTGCGGCCGCCGCCAAGCTGGAGGCGCCCAAAGAAGTCAAACTCAAAGACCCCAAAGACTGGAAGATCATCGGCAAGTCGATTCCCCGCGTGGACATTCCGGCCATCGTCACCGGCGAGATTCGTTACGGTATTGACGCGCAGCTGCCGGGCATGCTCCATGCCGCAGTGGCCGCTTGCCCTGTGTTCAACGGCCGCGTCAAAAGCATGGACGCGTCCAAGGTGCAAAACCGCCGCGGCATTGTGCAGGTGCTCAACCTCGGTGAATTTGTAGCGGTCGTGGCCGACAACTGGTGGCGCGCCAAAGAGGCGCTGCGCGAAGTGGCCATTGACTGGGACACCGGCGAACACGGCACGCTCAACAGTGCGGCCATCATGGCGAATTTTCAGGCCGGCATGGCGCAGAGCGAGCTGGCGGTGGCCCGCAACGACGGCAACACAGTGCAAGCGCTGGCCGGCGCCGGCAAGGTTTATGAAGCCGAGTACTTCACGCCCTATTTGGCGCATGCCACCATGGAGCCCATGGTCTGCACGGCCTGGCTGCAGGGTGACTCGCTGGAGGTCTGGACCTCGACGCAAAACCCCGAGGGCACGTTGGCGGTCGCTGCGGCCACGGCCGGCGTGGCGCAAGACAAGGTCAAGGTTCACCCCATGCAGCTAGGCGGTGGTCTGGGGCGCAAGAGCCCGCAGGACTTCACGCGCCAGGGCGTGATGATCGCCAAGGCCATGGCCGGCAAGCCGGTCAAGATGATCTGGTCGCGCGAAGAAGACATCCAGCACGACCTGTACCGCCCGGCCAGCCTGGTGCGTTTCAAGGCCGCCATGGATTCCAGCGGCAAGGTCGATGCGCTGCACATCCGCGTCAGCGCGCCCTCGCTGTTGGCCACGTTGCTCAAGCTGCCGCTGCCCAAGGGCGTGGACGGTCAGGCGGTGGCGGCGTTCAACGACCATCCGTACGACATTCCCAACAGCCTGGTGGACTACGCGCAGCGCAACACCAATGTGCCGGTGGGTTTCTGGCGCACCGTGGGCCATTCACAAAACCCGTACATGCGCGAATGCTTTGTGGACGAACTGGCGCACGCTGCCGGCAAAGACCCGCTGGCTTTTCGCCTGAACATGCTGGGCCCCAAAGCCGCGCGGGATCGCGGCATTCTGGAAGCCGTGGCCAAGGCCGCCAACTGGGGCGGCGCGCTGCCGCCGGGCGTGTTCCGTGGCATTGCAGAAACCGAAGGCTATGGCAGCTACACCGCTTGCGTTTGCGAAGTCGCTGTCAATGCCAAAGGTGAAGTGAAGATTCACCGCGTGGTCATGGGCATTGACCCGGGCTATGCCGTCAACCCCGACAACATCGAGGCGCAGATTCAGGGCAGCGTGGTGCACGGCCTGAGTGCAATTTTCTGGGGCGAGATGACGGTCAAGGACGGGCGCATCGAGCAGTCGAACTTTCATGACTACCGGCTCATGCGTCTGAATGAAATGCCCAAGGTGGTGGCTGTGATTGCACCCACCGGCGGCTTCTGGGGCGGCGTGGGTGAGCCTGCGCAGGCACCGCTGGCGCCGGCCCTGGCCAACGCCATCTTTGCTGCGTCGGGCAAGCGCATCCGCTCATTGCCGTTGAAGAACCACGGACTGAGCCTGGCGCGCGCATGAGCCCTGTGGTTGGCTGGCGTACGCTGCGCACTTTGTGCATGCTGTCGCTGGCCGGGGGCTGCGCGCTTCCAGCGCTGGCGCAAGAGCGCATGCCCGCCACGGCCTGGGCTGCCACAGCCAGTGTCGAGCGTGGCCGCATTTTGCTGGCCAACCGTCAGGACAGCGGCTGCATTTTGTGCCACACCGTGCCGGGCATGGCGGCGGGCGGCGACATCGGCCCGCCGCTGGCCGGGCTGGCCGGGCGTGCCGATGTGGCGCAGATCCGTCAGCGCATCGCAGATGCACGCAGCCTGAACCCTCAGACCATCATGCCGGCTTACTACAGCACGCAGGGCCTGCAGCGCGTGGCCGGCGTTTATGCCGGGCAAACCGTGCTCAGCGGCCAGGGCCTGGAAGATATCGTGGCTTATCTGTTGGCCAATACGCGCAGCGCTCTTGCGGCGCCAGAGCGCCCATGAGTCCGGCGCTCCCTCCAGTCCCGCGCCGCCGCTGGCTGCAGGCGCTGGCACGCGGCGCGCTCGGTGTGGCCGCCTGGCAGGCGGTGCCGGCGCGTGCGCAAGGCATGGTGTCTGGCCGCTTGCTCA
>CANIDW010000321.1 GCA_947466165.1 Comamonadaceae bacterium
CCGCAGTCCGGGCAGGCCCAGCTCGCGGGCACGTCGGCCCACAGCGTGCCGGCGGCGATACCGTCTTCAGGTCGGCCGGCGGCCTCGTCGTAGACAAAACCACACACGATGCAAATATAAGTTTTCATGAAAATTCCTTCTGAGCAATGATTGTCGGGGTTGGCGGGTTCACACTGTCGCGGCTTGGACTTTATCGAGCTGCGCCTGGTAATGGCCGGCATGGCGCTCTTCCACCTTGGCCAGCGCAGCAAAGCGTTTTTGCGCCTTGAGCAGCGTGGCGCTGAACAGGGCTGCATGCAGCCTGGACTCCTCAATCTGCTCGCTCATCTCGGCCACGGCGGCGGCGTTGCCTTCGGCTTCGGCGGTGGCGCGAAAGCCCGGGTACATCTCGGAGTACTCATAGGTTTCGCCGGCTATGGCAATTTGCAAGGCCTTGGCCGGTGTCGTGCTGGCCTTCGGGTACAGCAAGTCCAGGTGGCCAAAGGCGTGCATCACTTCCTGGTCGGCGGTTTCTTCAAAGGTGCGGGCTGTTTCCTCGTCACCAGCGGCACGGGCCAGTTTGGCAAAGTAGCGGTACTTGATGTGCGCCATGGATTCGCCGGCAAAGGCTGCCTCCAGGTTGGCCATGGTTTGGATGTCGGGGCGGGCTGTGTTCATAGGGGGCTCCTGGTGATAGCGTTGATTAATCGAAAGATGAGAAATCATAGGATCAATCAATTGATTGGGCCAATTGAATCTGGCTAATCGATTGATAGCGCCTATCAAGAGGCCGCCGTCTGCTGCTACTGCAAAGAGCGCAATCGCGCTGGCAGTAGGTTCATTTCGCATTCATCATTAAACTGAAACAAAAACAGATGAATGAAAAGCCGATGTCAGAGCTTGCGGGTTCTTTGCGGCCTTTCAATTCCAGCCCCACACCAGAAAAGAGAGCCGCCATGTTTGCAGAACCCTCCACCAAAACCCAAGACCTGCTCACGCGCATGAACGCGTTTTATGACCAGCACATTTACCCCAACGAGGCGACTTACCACGCCGAGCTCGATGAACTGCGCCGCCAGGGCAACCCCTGGCAAACCCTGACGCTGATTGAAGCGCTCAAGGTGAAGGCGCGGGCCGCCGGTTTGTGGAACCTATTTTTGCCGCACGCCTACAAGGGCCAGGGCGGCATCTCCAACCTGGACTACGCGCCGCTGTGCGAACTGATGGGCCGCGTCATGTGGTCCGGCGAGGTGTTCAACTGCTCCGCGCCCGACACCGGCAACATGGAAACTTTTGAGCGTTACGGCACGGCCGCGCAAAAAGAGCAATGGCTAGAGCCCCTGCTCGACGGCCAGATCCGCTCGGCCTTCCTGATGACCGAGCCCGCCGTGGCCTCATCGGATGCCACCAACATCCAGTGCAGTATCAGGCGCGAAGGCGACGAATACGTCATCAACGGCCGCAAGTGGTACAGCTCAGGCGCAGGCTCGCCGCGCTGCAAGATTTTCATCGTCATGGGCAAGACCGACCCCGACGCTGCACGCCACGCCCAGCAGTCGATGGTGCTGGTGCCGCGCGACACACCCGGCGTCAGCGTGTTGCGGCCGCTGTCGGTGTTTGCTTATGACGACGCGCCGCACGGCCACATGGAAGTGGTGCTGGAGAACGTGCGCGTGCCGGTCGGCAACATCCTGCTGGGCGAGGGCCGCGGTTTTGAAATAGCCCAGGGTCGCCTGGGTCCCGGACGCATTCACCACTGCATGCGCTCGATCGGCGCGGCCGAACGCGCGCTTGAAATGATGATTGACCGCTTGCAAACGCGCATCGCTTTTGGCGGCCCGATTTCGGGCCAGTCGGTCTGGCACGAGCGCATTGCCAACTCGCGCTGCATGATTGACCAGGCACGCTTGCTCACTTTGAATGCCGCGCACAAGATGGACACTGTCGGTAACAAGGCAGCGCGCTCAGAAATCGCCATGATCAAAGTGGTCGCGCCCAATGTGTCGTGCCAGGTGGTGGACTGGGCGATTCAGGCGCACGGCGCGGCCGGGGTCAGCCAGGACTTTTCGCTGGCTGAAGCCTACGCGCACCAGCGCACCGTGCGTTTGGTGGACGGTCCGGACGAGGTGCACCGCACGACGATTGCCAAAATCGAGCTGGCCAAGCGCGTGGCTTTGCGAGCCACCGCTACCTGAGCCGCACAGCCGCCCATCAGCCCCGCATCAGCGCTTCAATCGCGTCGGCGTCCACCGG
The DNA here is from genome assembly GCA_947466165.1 of Comamonadaceae bacterium. Classification (GTDB taxonomy): domain Bacteria; phylum Pseudomonadota; class Gammaproteobacteria; order Burkholderiales; family Burkholderiaceae_C; genus Polaromonas. Next base: position 2,233 of record CANIDW010000321.1, read on the forward strand.
CACGCCGCGGGTGAGCAATTCGCAGCCTTTGGCAGTGACCAGTGCATCGTCTTCGATGCGGATGCCGATGTTCCAGAACTCTTTGGGCACGCCCTTGGCCGGCCGCACATAAATGCCGGGCTCGATGGTCAGCACCATGCCAGCGCGCAGGATGCGCGAGGGCTTGCGCATCACCTGCTGGCCCAACGCATCGGTTTGCAGCGTGGCTTTGCTGCGAGGCTCGGTGTAGTCGCCGCAGTCATGCACATCCATGCCCATCCAGTGGCCGGTGCGGTGCATGTAGAACTGGCGGTAAGCACCTGATTCGAGCACGTCATCCACCTTGCCATGCTTGGCCTTAGGTAAAAGGCCGGTGTCCAGCATGCCCTGGATCAGCACGCGGGTGGCCGCATCATGCGGATCGGTGAAGCGCTTGCCGGGCCGGGTGGCGGCAATTGCCGCCTTTTGCGCCGCCAGCACGATGTCATACAAAGTGCGCTGCGCCGGGGTGAACTTGCCGTTGGCCGGAAAAGTGCGGGTGATATCGCTGGCATAGCCGTCCAGCTCGCAGCCGGCGTCAATCAGGCACAAATCGCCGTCCTTGAGCTCGGCATCGCCGGCGCGGTAATGCAGCACGCAGGCATTGGCGCCTGCCGCCACGATGCTGCCGTAGGCCGGGAACTGCGAGCCGTGGCGGCGGAACTCGTGCAGCAGCTCGGCCTCCAGGTGGTATTCGCGCAGACCGCCCTTGACACCGTCGCGCAGCATGGCCGCAGAGGTTTGCATGGCGCGCACATGGGCACCGGCAGAAATCTTGCCGGCAAGCCGCAAGATGGCGACTTCATGGCTGTCTTTGACAAGCCGCATCTCGTCGAGCACCTTGCACAGGTCATGCTGGCTGCCCGGGCATTCGGCGCCAAAGCGTACGCGGGCGCGCACCTGATTCAGCCAGCCATCCACCTGCGTCTCCAGCCCCTTGTGCGTGGCAAAC
>CANIDW010000322.1 GCA_947466165.1 Comamonadaceae bacterium
CGCTGAACCCGAACGGTCATATTCCGGTCTTGCAAGACGAGGGCGTGGTGGTGTGGGAGTCCATGGCCTGCGCCCTGTATTTGGCCGAGCATTACAAAGGCCCTGATGGTCTGAACCTCTCCGCCCAAACCAAAGCAGAAAGCGCTGAGATTTTGCGCTGGACTTTCTGGGTCGTCACGGAGTGCGAAAAAGACGCGCTGACTATTTTGATGCACACCCTGGTGATGCCCGCCGACAGGCGCAAGCCCGAGCTGGCGGCAGAGGCGGCGCGCCGTTTGACCGGGCCGCTGCGCGTGATTGAGCAGCACCTGGCAGGCCAGAGCGCTGGCGCGGCTTACCTGGCGGGCGAGCGCTTCACCGTGGCCGACATTGCCGTGGCCTCGGTGCTGGCCTGGATCAAGCCGGCGCCTGAATTGCTGGCGGCTTGCCCGGCCACCGCCGCCTGGCTGGCGCGTTGTCTGGACAGACCGGCGCAATTGCAAGTGCGCGCCATGGCCCGCAAGGGCTAGGCTTTGAGCAGCCGGGCCGCCTGCAGGCCCGAGCGCACCGCGCCTTCGAGCGTGGCGGGGTAGGGCCCGGCCACATAGTCACCGCATGCCAGCAGGCCGGGCGCGATCTGCGCTGCGGGCCGCAGCAAGCCGGGTGTGCAGGCAAAGCTAGCGCGCTTTTCCACAATGGTTTGCACCAGCTCGAGCTGCAGCCCGAGTTGCGCCTGGCCTTGCGCCAGCACCTGCGCGCTGAGAAGGGCCTTGTCGCCCACGCTGGCGCTGACCACAAAGGCCAGCAGGCCCTCTGGTCCGCCTAACTGGCCTCGGTCAAACACAAACTGGGCCGGCGCATCGGCACTGCAGTGCAAGGCCAACATGGGCTGCGGCAACTTGTTTGCAGCGCTTTCGCCCGGAACCACGCGTGCGTAGACCGTGGCTATGGGCTCGTGTTGCAGGCCGGCGGCTCGGGCGGCCCAGTCGGCGATGGTGTCTGTTGCCAGCCGCGCCGCCTCTTGCGGCGGGCAGGCCAGCAGCACGGCGTCAAAGATTTCTTCTGTGTTAACAAGGTCTGCGCTGCCCGATGCACTCAGCTGCCAGCCAGTGGCGCTGCGCGTCAGTGCTTGAACCCGCACGCCCAGACGCGGTGCGGGGCCGCGTGCTGTCAGCCAAGCCAGTGCAGCGTCTGGCAGCAGGGCGCTGAGGTCTGTGCGGGGCAGCAACAGATCGGCGCCGCCGGGCTGACTGAACAGCGCGTCTTTGAGCACACGCAAAAAAACCTGCGCGCTGGCGCGCTCGGCCGGTGTGTTGAGCGCGGACACACACAGAGGCTCCACCAGACCGCGCAGGGCGCGTGGCGATAGGCCCTTGCAGAGCGCCGCCACCGACAGGCCAGGCGCACAAACAAAGCCGCCGGCCCGCCAGCGCAGCGCCAGCCGCAGCAGCGAAGCTTTGTCGCCCCAGGCCCATCCGCGTGCCATGGCAATGCCCCAGGCCGATTGCCAGGCCGCCGGCCAGCGCGGCCCGCCGGGCCAGGCGGCGAACACCGCAGAGCGCGGAAAAGCCAAGCCTTCGCCGTTGGGAAACTGCAACCTCAGTGGCAGGCGCAGCAAGCTGCTGGCCAGGTCCACGCCCAGGGTTTGCATGAGGCGCAGGGTCTCGGTGTAAGCGCCTATCAGGATGTGTTGGCCGTTGTCCAGCGCCAGCGCTTGGCCCTTGAGGCTGCTGTCCACGCGCCTGGCCCGACCGCCCGCCACGCGGGCGCTTTCAAACAGGGTGACGCTGTGGCCCAGCCGCGTGGCTTCGACGGCGGCGGCGCAACCGGCCCAGCCGGCACCGATGACGGCGACTTTCATCCCGGGGGCCTCAGGCGACGCGGCCGAAGGCCTGGGTTTTCCAGGCCAGCCAGAACTTGCGCAGTGGCGTGAGGCTCACACGCTGGTGCAGCACCTGGTAGCCGTCGGCCTGGATCTCGCGCAGCAAGCTGCGGTAGATGCTGGCCATCATGAGGCCGGGCTTTTGGGCGCGCCAGTCTGCCGCGGGCAAGCCGGCCAGGGCTTCGTCATAGAGCGCCAGCGCGCGCCGGGTTTGAAATTCCATCAGCGCGCTGAAGCGGGGGGAGTATTGGCGCTGCAGGATGTCGTGCACCTTGACATCGAACTGCTGCAACTCACTGATGGGCAGGTAGATGCGGCCGCGCAGCGCGTCTTCGCCGACGTCGCGAATGATGTTGGTCAGCTGAAAGGCTTGCCCCAGTTGGTGCGCATAGGCCGTGGTGGCCGGGTCGGTCTGGCCGAAAATGCGCGCCGCCACTTCGCCCACGATGCCGGCGACCAGGTGGCAGTAGCGCGTCAGGGCGGGGTAGTCCAGGTAGCGGTTTTGCGCCAGGTCCATCTGGCAGCCTTCGATGACGGCCAGCAGGTGCGTCGCCGTGATGCCGTAGACCGCTGTCCAGGGCATGAGCGCATGCATCACCGGGTGTGTGGGCTGGCCGGCAAAAGCTTTGCCGACTTCGGTTTGCCACCAGGCGAGTTTGGTGCCGGCCACGCCGGGGTCGGTGACTTCATCGACCACGTCATCGATCTCGCGGCAAAACGCATAAAAGGCGGTGATGGCGGCGCGCCTGTCCTTGGGTAAAAACAGGAAGGCGTAATAAAAGCTGCTGCCCGAGGCGGCGGCTTTTTGTTGGACGTACTGTTCGGGACTCATGCGCTGGATTGTCGCCGCAAGTGCGGCCGCATTGGAGGGCGGCGGGGCGGGGCGGCTACATCCAGAGCGTGCGCCAGGCCATGAGCAGCGCGTCGCTGCGGCCGATGACGGGGCGCTGGCGCAGCGTGGCAAAGTCCAGCTGGGCAATGCGCTCGGCAATGCGCAGGCCGCCTTGCACCACCAGGCGCAGTTCCCAGCCGGCGCGACCGGGCACCCGGTGAACCAGCGGCGCGCCTTCGAGCATGAGCCGGCGCGCCTGCTCCACGCAGTCGGCTACCAGCGTGCGGGTGCGCGGCGAGATCGTCTGCGCTAGCAGTTCAGCCTCGCTGACGCCGTGCAGTGTTTGCAGCTCGGCCGGCAGGTAAATCCGACCGCGCGGAATGTCCACGCTCAGGTCTTGCCAGAAATTGATCAGTTGCAGCGCCGTGCAGATGCAGTCGCTTTGGCGCAGGGCTTCTTCGTGGGTGACGCCGTAAAGATGCAGCAGCAGGCGCCCGACCGGGTTGGC
>CANIDW010000323.1 GCA_947466165.1 Comamonadaceae bacterium
CACACGGGCGAGCTGGTGTTCCATAACGTCGAGGTGCCGTTAGCGAATGTGCTCGGCGGTCTGAACCAGGGCGCCAAGGTGCTGATGAGCGGGCTGGACTACGAGCGCGCGGTGCTGTCCGGCGGGCCGCTGGGCATCATGCAGGCGGTGATGGACAACGTCGTTCCCTACATCCACGAGCGCAAGCAGTTCGGCCAAAGCATTGGCGAGTTTCAGCTCATTCAGGGTAAGGTCGCTGACATGTACACCGTGCTCCAGGCCGGGCGCTCGTTTGCCTACACGGTGGCCAAAAACCTCGATGCACTGGGCGCAGAGCATGTGCGCCGCGTGCGCAAAGACTGCGCCAGCGTGATCTTGTGGACCGCCGAAAAAGCCACATGGATGGCAGGCGAAGGCGTGCAAATTTTTGGCGGCAACGGTTACATCAACGACTACCCGCTGGGCCGTTTGTGGCGCGACGCCAAGCTGTACGAGATCGGCGCGGGCACCAGCGAAATCCGCCGCATGCTGATCGGGCGCGAGCTGTTTGCAGAAACCATGTAGCGCTTTGGCCGCTAACAAAAAATAATCTTATGACGACCTCAATCAGCGACCTCTTTGCCCATAACCGCGCCTGGGCAGCGCAAATGGAGGCCGAGCGCCCCGACTTTTTTACCAGCCTGGTGCAGCAGCAAACGCCCAAGTACATGTGGATAGGCTGCTCTGACAGCCGCGTGCCGGCCAACCAGATCACGGGGCTGGAGCCCGGCGAGGTGTTCGTGCACCGTAACGTGGCCAACGTGGTGGTGCACTCGGATCTCAATGCTTTGTCAACCATTCAGTTTGCTGTTGAGCGTTTGAAGGTTGAGCATGTCATGGTGGTCGGTCACTACGGTTGCTCGGGCGTGCGCGCGGCGCTGGAAGGCGCGCGTATCGGCCTGGCAGACAACTGGCTGCGGCATATTCAAGACGTGCGCGACTTGCACGGCGACTTGCTTGAGGGCATCGCTGAAGAGCGGCGCTGCGACGCTCTGGTCGAACTCAACGCCATCGAGCAAGTGGTCAACGTCGCCCAAAGCACGGTCTTGCAAGATGCCTGGCTGCGCGGTCAGGTGGTGGCCTTGCATGGCTGGGTGTACGGCATTCACGACGGCTTGCTCAAAGACATGGGCATCACCATCACCGGCAACGACAGCCTGGAAGCGGTCTACAAGGTGGCTATTCAAGGCGTGGGGCAGGCCAAGCGGCTCTGAACAAGCAGATTATTTATTTGAGGGAGTTTTTATGTCTGAATCCATCGTCATCCTTGGCACTGCGCGCACCCCCATGGGCGGCTTTCAGGGCGACTTCGCCAGCCTGGCGGCACACGACTTGGGTGGCGCCGCCATCCGCGCCGCTGTGGAGCGCGCCGGTGTCGCGACCGACAAAATTGACGAAGTGCTGTTTGGCAACTGCCTCATGGCCGGCCAGGGTCAGGCGCCTGCGCGTCAGGCGGGCTTCAAGGGTGGCTTGCCGGCCAGCACCGGCGCAGTCACCCTGTCCAAAATGTGCGGCTCGGGCATGGAGGCCACCATGTTGGCGCACGACCAGTTGGTGGCGGGCAGCCGGGACGTGATGGTCGCTGGCGGCATGGAGAGCATGACCAACGCGCCCCACCTCTTGCTCAAAGGCCGCAGCGGCATCCGTATCGGCCACGACCGCATTTATGACCACATGATGCTCGACGGCCTGGAAGACGCTTACGAGCCCGGCCGCGCCATGGGTACCTTTGGCGAGCAGTGCGCGGAAAAATACCAGTTCACCCGCGAGGCGCAAGACGCCTTTGCCATTACCAGCGTGCAGCGTGCCAAGGCCGCTACCGATTCGGGCGCCTTCAAGGCCGAGATCACGCCCGTCACCGTCAAGACGCGCAGCGGAGAAGTTTTAGTTGCCATCGACGAAGGCCCGGGCAAAGTCAAGCTCGACAAGATCAGCAGCCTCAAGCCGGCCTTCAAAAAAGACGGCACCATCACCGCAGCCTCCAGCTCGTCCATCAACGACGGCGCTGCCGCCCTGGTGCTGGCGCGCGCATCGACTGCCAAGGCGCTGGGCGCCAAGCCGATCGCCCGCATCGTCGGCCACGCCACCTTTGCGCAAGCGCCCGAGTGGTTCACCACCGCCCCGGTGGGCGCGGTGCAAAAGCTGCTCAAGAACATCGGCTGGAGCGTCAAAGGCGTGGACCTGTGGGAAGTCAATGAAGCCTTTGCCGTGGTGCCCATGGCCGCCATGAAAGAGCTGGGCATCAGCCACGACATCGTCAACGTCAACGGCGGCGCCTGCGCGTTGGGCCACCCGATCGGCGCCAGCGGCGCGCGCATCATCGTCACGCTGCTGTACGCGCTCAAGGCGCGCGGCCTCAAGCGTGGCGTAGCCACCTTGTGCATTGGCGGCGGTGAAGGCACTGCCCTCGCTGTAGAACTTATCTAATCCACCGCCCTCAGGCCCCGTGCCGCGCTAGCTTGCCTTAGGCCAAGCTAGTAACGAGCCATTGCTGCCGATCCATATACGAAAGGTTGCGCCGAATACGGGCTTGCGGTTTTCCCGTCACAAGTTATAGTACTTTTATATTAAATCCACCCAGAGCTAAACCAGCAAGCGGGTGGACTGCAGCGAAGGAGTACCGGGTCTCATGGAAAAGTTAGATCTGACTATTTGCAAAGCCTATGGGCCTGCAAGCCATGGTGCTAGCGGGTTGCAGCAATTTTCGATTGCGGATGTATCGACTCGGCCCGTATGTATCAACCGGTTTTCTGCGCTCTTCATTGCGTTAGGCGCCTGAATTTTCATCTCTAGGGTGCAACTGCCAAATGATAAAAAACCTAGGCGCCCTCGCAGTTGGCCAGCTAGCCGAACGATTGGTTAGCGGATACTATGCCCACTTGGCAGCCATTCATGTTGCAACCGATCCACGCGCAATAGCGTTGGCTCCGAAAACTAAACCTGGCTTTATTGTTCCAGTGGGCTATGTGAAGCGCAAAGATGGATCAGAGCACGGTTATCACTTCAATCTCTTTCTAGCAAAAGCACGAGACGATCCAAACATAAAACTCGACATGGAGCGGATTTGGTTGTCCGGTGCGGTTCTTTCAGTAGGCGATGAATTTTCTGCTCACGAGTACTTTGATCGTGCTCCTGAATTGGAACTCCTGCGACATGTCCGCAACGGCATCGCACACGGAAAC
>CANIDW010000324.1 GCA_947466165.1 Comamonadaceae bacterium
GGCACGGCTACAGTGCCTGCGGTGGACAAAATCACCGGCCCGGGCAACGCCTACGTGGCCGCCGCCAAGCGCCGCGTTTTCGGCACCGTGGGCATTGACATGATCGCCGGCCCCTCCGAGATTCTGGTGCTGGCCGACGGCAGCACACCGGCCGACTGGGTGGCGATGGATTTGTTCAGCCAGGCCGAGCACGATGAGCTGGCGCAAAGCATTTTGCTCAGCCCCGACGCCGCCTACATCGACGCCGTGCAAGCCGCCATCGACCGCCTGCTGCCCGCCATGCCGCGCGCGGCCATCATTGCCAAGTCGCTGACTGACCGCGGCGCGCTGATCCATACGCGCAGCATGGAAGAAGCCTGCGCCCTGAGCAACCGCATCGCCCCCGAACACCTGGAAGTCTCCAGCCGCGAGCCCGGGCGCTGGGAGCCGCTGCTCAAACACGCAGGCGCCATTTTTCTGGGTGCTTACACCAGCGAAAGCCTGGGCGACTACTGCGCCGGCCCCAACCATGTACTGCCCACCAGCGGCACCGCGCGCTTTTCAAGCCCGCTTGGGGTTTACGACTTTCAAAAACGCTCCAGCCTGATCGAAGTCAGCGAAGCCGGTGCGCAGGTGCTGGGTCCGGTGGCGGCCGAACTGGCTTACGGCGAAGGCCTGCAAGCGCATGCGCGTGCCGCCGAGTTCCGCTTGCACAAGGTGCCGCCCATGCGGGAAAAACCATGACAGCCAAAGCTGCAGGGCTGTCGCCCGAACTTCAACAACGCCTTCGCCAGGACGTTCAGTCCATGCACGCCTATGCTGTCCAGGACTCGGCCGGCATGGTCAAGTTAGATGCCATGGAGAACCCGCACCGGCTGCCTGCCGAGCTGCAGGCTGAGCTTGGCCGTCGACTGGGTGCGCTGGCGCTCAACCGCTACCCGGACGGGCGCGTCAATGACTTGCGCAGGGCGCTGGCCGCTTATGCGCAGATGCCCGAGGGCTTTGACATCATGTTGGGCAACGGCTCGGACGAGCTGATCTCTTTGCTGGCGCTGGCCTGCGATGTGCCCGGCGCCAAGGTGCTGGCACCGGTGCCCGGCTTCGTCATGTACGCCATGAGCGCGCAGTTGCAAGGCCTGTCTTTCGTCGGCGTGCCCTTGACGGCTGATTTTGAATTGGACGAAGCAGCCATGCTGGCGGCCATCGCCACGCACAAGCCGTCCATCGTTTACCTGGCCTACCCGAACAACCCGACCGCTAATTTGTGGGACGACGCAGTGATCGAGCGCATCATCGAAGCCGTCGGCGCGCAAGGCGGTTTGCTCGTGATGGACGAGGCCTACCAGCCCTTTTCAAGCAAGAGTTACATCGACCGTATCGCGCGCCACAGCCATGTGCTTTTGATGCGCACGCTCAGCAAGTTCGGGCTGGCAGGGGTGCGTCTGGGCTACATGATGGGCCCCAAGGCGCTGATCGCCGAGATCGACAAGGTGCGCCCGCCCTACAACATCAGCGTGCTCAATTACGAGACCGCACTGTTCGCGCTGGAACACCAGCCGGTGTTTGCCGCCCAGGCCGCCGAGCTGATGGCGCAGCGCCAGCGCCTGCTGACTGCGCTGCGCGTCATGCCGGGGCTCAAGGCCTGGGACAGTGACGCCAACATGATTTTGGTGCGCCTGAGCGCCAAAGCCGGCGAGACCGACCCTGCACTACGGGTTTTCGAGCACCTGAAGGCCGCTGGCGTGCTGGTCAAAAACGTTTCTAAAATGCATTCACTTCTGGCCGACTGCCTGCGCTTGACAGTTGGTACCGCGCAAGAGAACACCCGGCTGCTGGCAGCCCTAGAAAAAGCCCTATGACCACTACCTCATCCCTGCCGGCGCGCACCGCTGAAGTCACGCGCAACACGGCGGAAACCCAAATCACCGCCCGGGTCAATCTGGACGGCACGGGGGTTTCACGCCTGGCCACCGGCATCGGCTTTTTTGACCACATGCTCGATCAGATTGCCCGCCACGGGCTGATCGACCTGGACATCCAGGCCGCAGGCGACTTGCACATCGACGGCCACCACACGGTCGAAGATGTCGGCATCACCCTGGGTCAGGCCGTAGCGCTGGCGGTTGGCGATAAAAAAGGCCTGCGCCGCTATGGTCACGCCTACGTGCCGCTGGACGAAGCGCTCAGCCGCGTGGTGGTTGATTTTTCCGGGCGCCCCGGGCTGGTGATGCACGTACCCTTTAAAAGCGGCATGATCGGCGGCTTTGACTCGCAGCTGACCTACGAATTTTTTCAAGGCTTTGCCAACCACGCTTTTGTCACCCTGCACATCGACAACCTGCGCGGCGAAAACGCCCACCACCAGGCCGAGACGGTGTTCAAGGCCTTTGCCCGTGCCCTGCGCATGGCGCTCGAGCTGGATCCGCGCATGGCCGGCGTGATCCCTTCGACCAAGGGCTCTCTCTGAGCTTGCAAGACCTGATCTGCAGCACCTGATGCGCACATGACAGTTTTGAAAAAAGTCGCGGTTGTCGATTACGGCATGGGCAATTTGCGTTCAGTGTCACAGGCGCTGACCCATGTTGCCCTGGGCACCGGTTTTGAGGTGATCGTCACCGCCAAGGTTCAGGATGTGCTGGACGCCGACCGCGTGGTGCTGCCGGGGCAGGGGGCTATGCGCGACTGCATGCACGAGCTCGACGCGTCCGGCTTGCGCCAGGCGGTGCTGTACGCTGCGGCCCATAAACCCCTTTTCGGTGTTTGTGTGGGAATGCAAATGCTGCTGGAGCACAGCCAGGAAGGGCAGGCCGGGGTAGGCACCCCTGCGCTGGGGCTGTTTGCCGGCGAAGTCCTTAAATTTGACCTGGCAGGCCGAGTGCAACCCGATGGCAGCCGCTTCAAAGTGCCGCAAATGGGCTGGAACCGGGTTTTTCAGGGCTGCGCACAGGCCCCGGCCGATCCGCACCCGCTTTGGCGCGGCATTCCTGACGGTGCCTATTTCTATTTTGTTCACAGTTTCTACGCCAAGCCGTCTGATGCGCGCCACACTGCCGGTGAAGCTGACTACGGTGGGCGCTTCACAGCGGCGCTGGCGCGGGATAATATTTTTGCAACCCAGTTCCACCCTGAAAAAAGCGCTGAGCAAGGGCTGGCCCTGTACCGTAATTTTCTGCATTGGCAGCCTTAACTCTTTTTCATCTTTGACGAAAC
>CANIDW010000325.1 GCA_947466165.1 Comamonadaceae bacterium
AATGCCCATTTCGCGCAGCATGGCGCGCTGGCGTTTGTCCAGGTCCAGGCTCATGCGCTGGCTTTCTGCGGGCGGGATGCTGCGCGGGCTGTCATGCGGGGCTCAAGGGTTTGCTCATCACCACCGCATCTTCGCGCTGAAAGGCGCTAAGCGGGTAATAGTTGCGGCGTGTGCCGACCTGATGAAAGCCGTAGTGTTCGTAGACCTGCTGCGCATGGGTGTTGCTGATGCGCACCTCCAACCACAGCCATTGGGCGTTTTGACCGCGTGACCACAGGCACAGTGCGTCCAGCATCAAGCGTGCAAAGCCCTGGCCCTGGTAAGCCTTGGCCACCGTGATGTTGAGCAGGTGCACTTCGTCAACGCCTTTCATGGCCACAAAGTAGCCTATCAGCTCGCTCTGCTCCGGCGTTATACCGGCCAGCAGCATCTGCGTCGGGTAGCCGGCTTGCAGCGAGTCGGCGAAGTTGCCTTCCAACCAGGGGTGGGCGTAAATACTTTTTTCGATGCGCGCGACTTTGTCCAACCAGGGCGCGGTCATGGTTTCGAGTCGCACTGAAGGAAGCTGGGGCAGTGCACTCATGGAGAATTACTTGGCAGCGGCCAGGGCAGCGCGTTGAACCTGGGCGCGTTCATCGGTGGTTTGGGCCACTTTGTCGCGCACATAAAGCGGCAAAGCCTGCTCGGGCGGGCGCGCCGCGCCGGCGGCCATCAGTGCGGGTGCCAGCCGCAGCATCGCGGCGGCCGTGGGCAAGGCGGGCAGCACGGTACTGCCTGCGGGGAAGGCGGGCAACCGGTCGGCATAGACCTCGAACACATTGCCGGTTAACAGCCGGCTCTCCTTGCTCTGCCAGGCTGGCGCAAGGCCTTGCGGCGGCACCAGTGTGCAGGGCGCAAGCGGCTGGTAGTCGCTACCGTTCAAGCAGAAGTGCTGCACATAAATTTCGTTCATGCGCGCATCGAGCATGGCGCTCAGTTGCTGCGGCAGCGCGGTCTGCGGATGTATCTTGAGCCACTCAAAGCGTGCTTCTTCGGCCAGCGCCGCCAAAGTGTCTACCGGCAGCACCGGCACACCCGCACCCAGCGCCAGGCCCTGGGCCACGGCGCAAGCTGTGCGCAGGCCGGTGAAAGAGCCGGGGCCCCGGCCGAAGGCGATGGCGTCGAGTTGGCTCAGGCGCAGGCCGGCGACATCGAGCATTTGCAGGAGGGCCGGGATCAAGGTGGTAGAGGTCAGTGCAGCACCGGCTGACTCGTGCTGCCACAAGCGCTCACCATCACTCACCGCGATCGACATGCGCTCAGTGCTGGTGTCAAACGCCAGCCAGCGACCCGTGGCTGCGCCAGCCCCGGTGGGTGCTGTATCGGCCATAAAGGGGACGGCGCTGTGCATGCAGGGATTATCCGGTCAAGACAGCCGCGATAATCCAGCCATGTTTTTTGCACTTCCACAGCGACCCTGGGCTCACCCTCTGAAGCGGTGCCGGACGCTGTGGGCCGTGGCAGCGCTGGCACTGCTGGCCGGCGCCGCCGGCGCCAATCCATCTCCCCGGGCTGCCAAGCCGCGTTGGCCGGCAGCCGTTGACAAAGCGCTGGCCCAGGCGCAGGTGCCGGCCAGTGCTGTCGCCCTGCTGGTGGTCGATGTCAGCGGCCAGGGCGCACCGCACTTGAGTCACCGCGCCGGCGAAGCCATGAACCCGGCCTCGACCATCAAACTGGTGACCACCTACGCCGCGCTCGACGCGCTGGGCCCGGACTTTCGCTGGCAGACGCGCGTCATCATGGACGGCCGCATCAACGACGGTTTGCTGGAGGGCAATATGGTGGTGCGTGGCGGTGGTGACCCCAAACTCGTGGTGGAGCGTCTGCAGGCGCTGATCAGCCATGTTCACAGCAGCGGCGTGCGCGCTATCAAGGGCGACATCGTGCTGGACCGCAGCGCCTTCAGCGATACCAAGGCCGATGCAGCCGCCTTTGACGGCGAGCCGCTGCGGCCTTACAACACCCAGCCCGATGCGCTGCTGATCAATTTCAAGTCGCTGGTGATGACCTTCACGCCCGATCCGGCGCAGGGCCGGGCTTTGGTGCGCGCAGAGCCGCCGCTGGCCGGCGTGCAGGTCGATGCCAGCGTGCCACTGCTGCGGGGGGCGCGTTGCGGTGACTGGCGCGGTGAACTGCGCGCCAGCATCGACAACCCGACGCAGGTCAAATTTGCCGGCACTTATGCCAGTGGCTGCGGCGAGCTGGTTTGGCCCAGCGCGTACGCTGAGCCGGCCAGCTACGCGGCGCGCGCCATTGAGGGCTCTTGGCGGCAGCTGGGCGGCGCGCTGACCGGCCGTGTGCGCGAAGCCACCAGCGCGGAGTTGGCCATGCTGCGCAGTCGCGGCACCTTGTCGGGCAAGACGGCACCGCTGCGCCTGGACTCGCCCTCTTTGCCGCTGCTGGACATCGTGCGGGACGTGAACCAGTTTTCAAATAATGTGATGGCCCAGCACCTGTTTTTGAGTTTGGGCCTGTTCGGCCAACTCGCAGCCACACCGGCCGGCACCCTGGAGGCGGGCCGCGAAGCCGTGCAAGCCTGGTGGCGAAAAACCTTGCCGGCAGCAACGGCCCCCGTGATGGACAACGGCTCCGGACTGAGCCGTCTTGAGCGCATCAGCGCCAACAGCCTGGCAGCGCTGCTGCAGCACGCGGCGCAAAGCCCTTTGGCTTCGGCGCTGGCCCAATCGCTGCCCGTGGTGGGCGCTGACGGCCGTCTGCGCGAGCGCGCCCCGGGCGCAGCCGGACGTGCTCAAATCAAGACCGGTTCTTTGCGAGACGTCAGTGCCGTGGCCGGCTACGCCGATGGCAAAAGCGGCAAGCGCTATGTGGTCATCGGCATGATCAACCACCCCAACGCCAGCGCGGCCCGCCCCGCGCTGGACCGACTCATTGAATGGACTGTACTGGACCGCCCCTGATGCTGAACCTCTCACCTGCCGCCTACGAGCTGATCGGTTATGCCGCCGCTGTACTGACTACATTTAGCTTTGCGCCGCAAGCCTGGCACACCTACCGGAGCAAAGACGTCAGCGGTATTTCGCTGGGCATGTACAGCGTGCTGACGACCGGCATCGTTTGCTGGCTGGTGTACGGTTTTAATCTGGGTACCATGCCACTGATTCTTGCCAATGCGGTCACCCTG
>CANIDW010000326.1 GCA_947466165.1 Comamonadaceae bacterium
AATCGCCTTGCGGATGCGGGCATACGTGCCGCAGCGGCAGATGTTGGTCATGGCCGCGTCAATGTCCTGGTCACTGGGCTTGGGCTTTTTCTTGAGCAAGGCCACAGCCGCCAGCATCTGGCCGCCCTGGCAGTAACCGCACTGCGGCACCTGGTGCTCTACCCAGGCCTGTTGCACCGGGTGCAGCTTGCCCTTGGATGCCAGGCCTTCGATGGTGATGACCTGCTGGCCGGCCGCAGCCGACACCGGGTAAGAACAAGAGCGCACAGGCTCGCCGTTGAGCAAGACCGTGCAGGCGCCGCACTGGGCCACGCCGCAGCCGAATTTAGGGCCTTTGATATCGAGTTCGTCTCGCAAGGCCCACAACAAGGGCATGTCGGGTTCGATGTCGAGTTCGTGTGCTTTTCCGTTGACTTTGAGCTTCATGAAACCGGTGCCTCCAGTGAGTGAAGCCTGCAGATTAGACGATAGTTAGGAAAACATCAATCGTACTAACCAGACGCATCAACAGTGAAGGGGCATTCCTACTTTAGGGTGGACCCACGCCGATCGGCGCCGGCGCCGTCAACACAATACGGCTGAACAGCCGGTCGTAGCACGGGTCGCGCACGCCGGCGGCCAGGGGGTCGTGGTGGGCACCAAAGGCGGTATTGAGCGCGGTCCAATCCTGGTCGTCCAGCAAGCTTTCCGCCAGCGGCAGCAGCTCGAGCTCTTCGGTCTGCATGTGCGCAAGGTAAAACGCCAGGTAAGCTTGCGCTGCCTCTGTGAACTCCGGGCGACGCAACTCGCCAAGCAGCTCCCAGGCCAGCAGCAAGTGCTGCAACGCCCGCACGCTGTCCTGCCCGCTGGCATGTTCGGCCTCAAGCCGGCTGACAACGCCTAGTAGCTCGGGCGCCACGCGTACCAAGCGCGGAAACAGCAGGTCCGACTCTTTAGGGTGATGCATGCGCTCGGGAAATTCATCGATGTAAAAAAGCATGGCGCGCAGCACGTCAAAAAACCGCTCGGGCTGCTCTCCCGGGCCGCGCTCGATCATCAGCGCCAAAGAACGCAGCATGGCCGACAAGGCGGAATGCTCTTGCCGAATAATCATCAGGGCCAATTGAGACATTGCAACTCCAAGCGCACAGAAGGACAGCGGCCAGTGTGGCCGGCTTCACGGCCGCCGGAGTTGATGCAGGTCAAGAACGCTTAAGCCGCCAGCGTTTGAGCAAGAGCGCGTTAGACAAAACGCTCACGCTCGACAGCGCCATGGCGGCCCCGGCCAAAACCGGGTTCAGGTAGCCCAGCGCAGCCAGCGGGATGCCGGCCACGTTGTAAGCAAACGCCCAGAACAGGTTCTGACGGATTTTCATGACGGTTCGGCGGGAAATCTCCAGCGCGCCCTCGACCAGCGACACATCGCCGCGCATCAGCGTGATACCCGCCGCATGCATGGCGACATCCGTGCCGGTGCCCATGGCCATGCCAACGTCTGCTGCCGCCAGCGCCGGTGCGTCATTCACGCCGTCGCCGACCATGACTACAGTGCCCCCGCGCTCCCCACTGCGTGTGGTTCGCTGCCCCCCGAGGGGGTGTATTTTTCCTTGGGGCGGCCCGGCGGAAAAATCTGTGCCCCCGCGCTCGTCGCTTCGCGTACTACGCTGCCCCCCGGGGGGGTGTATTTTTCCTTGCTTAAGTTCGGCCACCAAGGCGGCTTTGTCGCCCGGCAACACCTCGGCCATCACCTCGTGGGCGTGCAAGCCCAGGCGCTCGCCCATGGCCAGGGCGGCGCCGCGGTTGTCGCCTGAGATCATGACAATGCGCAGACCACGCGCACGCAATGAGGCCAGGGCTTCGCGGGCGCCGGGCTTGGGTTCGTCAGCAAAGGCCATCAGCGCGCGCAGCACCAGGCCCTCAGGCCGGCGCTCTGCCAACGCCGACAAGGTGGCGCCGCCTTTTTGCATGCGCTCAGCTTCGCTTTGCAAGGGGCCCAGGCTCACGCCCAACGCCTCAAACCAACGCAAGCTGCCGATCAGATAGGGCACGCCGGCTACCAGCCCCTCGGTTCCCCGCCCCGGAATAGCGCGCAGATCTTCTGGCGCAAGCACCGGTATATCGCGCGCCTTGGCCGCGGCCAGCACAGCGCGCGCCAGCGGGTGCTCGCTGCCGCTTTGCAAGCTGGCCGCTGCGCTCCATTGCATCGCCTCATCGGCGCCGGCAGCAGGCACAAAGGCCACCAGACGGGGCTGGCCGATGGTCAGGGTGCCGGTTTTGTCAAAGGCCACGGTGTCGGCGCGGTAAGCTAGCTCCAGCGCCTCTGCGTCTTTGATCAAAATACCTTCGCCCGCAGCCACGCCGGTGCCGGCCATGATGGCCGCCGGCGTCGCCAGGCCCAAAGCACAGGGGCAGGCAATCACCAGCACCGCCACCGCGCGTATCAACGCCACCTCCAGCGGCTCGCCCATGGCCAGCCAGCCCAAGAGCGTGGCCAGTGCAATCAACAGCACCACCGGTACAAACACGGCGGCCACCTGGTCCACCTGCCGCTGAATGGGCGCTTTGGCAGCTTGTGCGTCTTGCACCAGATCGATGATTTTGGAGAGCACTGTGTCGCGCCCGACCGCGCTCACCCGAATGAGCATGCGGCCGTCGCCGTTGATGCTGCCGCCCGTGAGCGCAGCGCCCGGCGCTTTGGTCACCGGCAGCGGCTCGCCGGTGAGCATCGACTCATCGAGCTGGGAGCGGCCTTCTTGCAGCACGCCGTCTACGGGCACGCGCTCGCCGGGCAACACGACCACGCTGTCACCAACCAACAACTCCAGCACGGGCACGTCGGCCTGTTCGCCATTTTTCAAAATCACATGCGCCAGCGCCGGCCGCAGCGCATGCAGAGCGCGAATCGCGGCCGTGGTCTGGCGCTTGGCGCGCGTCTCCAGCCATTTACCCAACATCACCAAAGAAATCACCACCGCTGAGGCCTCGAAATACAAGTGCGGCATGCTGCCGGCTTGAGCGCTCCACCACAACCACACCGACAAACCCCAGCCAGCACTGGTGCCAATGGCCACCAGCAAATCCATGTTGCCGGTACGCGCCTTGAGCGCATGCCAGCCGGCCCGGTAAAAGCGCGCGCCCAACACAAACTGCACCGGTGTGGCCAGGCAAAACTGCAGCCAGGCCGGCAGCATCCAATG
>CANIDW010000327.1 GCA_947466165.1 Comamonadaceae bacterium
CTTTGAGTTCGTGCTGTTTGCCCATGGCAATCAACATGGCCACGGTGATCATGCTGCGGGTTTTGAGTTCCAGGCCCGGGCGCTGCCAGACGTCGCCCCATGCTTTGGCGGTGATGTGCTCTTGCATGGGCTGCGTGAAGTCTGTGGCGCCGCCCAGGGCTTTGTCCACAAAGTCTTGGCCCATGACCTGCGTGCGGGTCGCCAGGCCTTTGTCGAAGTTGGGGTGGTCGTAGGTCATGCGGGTCTTTCTTGGGTGGAGTTATGAAAACCCAAGAATAGCAAGCCACGCGCATGCCGCTTGCGGCTCTTATGATGCTTGCAAAGCATTCAAAACCCGGAGTCCCCATGAGCCGCTACCCCGCCCCCGAACTGAGTAACTTGCCTGAAGACATACGCGCCAAGGTGCTGGAGGTGCAAGCCAAAGCCGGCTTTGTGCCGAATGTGTTTTTGGCTTTGGCCCGCCGGCCGGCCGAGTGGCGTGCATTTTTTGCGTACCACGACGCGCTGATGCTCAAGGAAGAAGGCTCGCTGACCAAGGGCGACCGCGAGATGATCGTGACCACCACCAGCGCGGCCAACCAGTGCCTGTATTGCGTGGTGGCTCACGGGGCTATTTTGCGGATTTACGAGAAAAAGCCGCTGGTGGCCGACCAGGTGGCCGTCAACTACCGCAAGGCCGACATCAGCCCGCGGCAAAAGGCCATGCTGGACTTTGCCATGAAGGTCTGCTTGCGCTCGCATGAAGTTGAAGACGCCGACTTTGAAGCGCTGAAGGCACACGGTTTTGACGACGAGGACGCCTGGGACATTGCGGCCATCACGGCGTTTTTCGGGTTGTCCAACCGCATGGCCAGCTTCAGCAACATGATGCCCAACCCCGAGTTTTATCTGATGGGCCGCGTGCCCAAAGTCAAGTAAGCGGCGCGCTCAGCGCTTGCGCTTAACATCACGCATGAAAATTTTTATACGTTACTTCTTCAAGACCCTGCGCATCGCGCTGGGCCCGTTCATGCTGCTCAAGGAACGCCTGCAAAGGCCCACCGGCCTGGTGCGCACACCCGAGGCGCAACAAAGCGTTGACGCACAGTGCCAAAGCCTGGTGCTTTACCACTACAAGACCTGCCCGTTTTGCATGAAAGTGCGCCAGGAAATGCGCCGGCTGTCACTGAACATACGGCACATTGACGCGCAAGCCGAAGGCAGTGACCGCGCAGCGCTGGTGGCCGGCGGCGGCCTGGCCAAAGTGCCCTGCCTGAAGATCACCGATGAAGCCGGTGCAGCCCAGTGGCTCTATGACTCGGACAAGATCGTGGCTTATTTGCGCGGGCGGTTTTTGGCGGGCTGAGCTGGTAACGGGGCGCAACCTCAATCCGAAATGATCTCGCGCACCCAGTCCGGCAGTGTTTTGGATTTTTGGGCCGGAAAGTCAACCCAGATGGTGGTGGCCCCGCCGGCGGCACAGACAAGGCCGGGCTGGTCCACACGCTCCATAGTGACCCAGGTTTCAAAAGTGCTGCGCGCGGGCTCGCTCACATACATCTTGACCAGCACGTCACCCGGGTATTCAAGCTGTTTGTAGAAATTGCAAAACGCGTTGACGATGACGGGGCCCTCGATAGACGGGTCCGGCTTGCAACCGATAGCGCACATCCAGTCAATGCGGATGGTCTCCATGTAGCGGAAGTAGCTGCCGTTGTTGAGGTGGCCCATGGCATCCATGTCCCCCCAGCGAATCGGGATGATCAACTCGTACACCAGCTTTTTGTCGTCAGGAATTATGATTTTCATGCGTGTGCCTTGATGGATACCAGGATGCCGAGAATGAACAATGTACACGCGGCAGATTGCACCAAAGAGGGCCAATGACCGTCCCAGGCAAATGAGTACAGCAGGGCAAAAACGGTTTCACTCACGATGAGCTGGCCGCACAGGCTGGCGCTCAGGCGCTGGCTGGCCAGGTTCCACAAAATGGTGGCCAGCCAGGCCGAACCAAAACCGGTGCCCAGACACAGCAAGGCAAAAAGCCCCAGGTCGGGCTGCGCGGCCAGCTTGGGCAAGTCGGAGCCGGCGACCCACCAAAGCAGGAAAGCGCCCAGCCCCGCGGCAATACCCAGCCAGTTAGCCCAATCCGTGGCATTGACTTGCGGATTGCGCTTGAGCCAGGCAGCGTTGAGCAGTGCAAACAAAGTCCAGCTCGCCATCGCCGCGCAGGCCAGCGCCACACCGCGGTAAAAATGGCCGCCCTGCCCTGCCAGGCCTGCCTGGGTGGCGCTCATCATCAGCAGCAGACCCGCCAGCGTCAGCACCAGCCCGGGCAGCAAGCCGCGCCAGCGCAAGGCCACCGGTTTGCCCAGCAACATGACCCACAAGGGAATGGTGCCGATGATCAGCGTGGGCACCTCCGTGCCCGCGTCCTGGATGGCCAGCACCAGCAGCAAAAAATAAGCCGAAAACCCCAAAATACTCAGGCCCAGCGCGGCGCCCGCCTGCCGCAGTGTGGGGCGGGGCCGGCGACGCCAGCCCAGGGCCATGACGCAAGCTGCCAGCACACCGTACGCAACAAAGCGGCCGGCCGTCATGTCAACGCCGGAATAGTCGCCGAGCATGCGCGGCATGACAAAAATCAGACCCCACAAAGCGCCGGCTCCCAAGCCGGCCATCACACCCGTCAGCATGCAAGGGCCGGGGTAAAGCCCGACAAATCCAGGCGACAGCCCATGAACGACTCCTTGTGGATGACAAAAACAAGCCCGCTCAAGGGCCGACGGGGAGAATAAAATGAACGGCTTGATCAGTCCGCTCACACTTCAATTATCACGGAAGCTTTCCCCATGAACATGCAAGACATCCTGGCCCAGTTCGGTCCCCGCGAGGCCATGGACTACGACGTGGTGGTGGTGGGCGGCGGTCCCGGTGGCCTGGCCACGGCGATTCGCTTGAAGCAAATGGCGGCAGCCAAAGGCAGCGAGATCTCGGTGGTGGTGCTGGAAAAAGGCTCTGAGCCGGGTGCGCATATTTTGTCGGGCGCGGTGATGGACCCGCGCGCCATGAACGAGTTGATACCGAACTGGAAAGAACTAGGCGCGCCTTTGAACCAGCCCGTCAGCGGCGACGACCTGCTGGTGCTCAGCGAAACCGGCAGCACCCGCACACCCGA
>CANIDW010000328.1 GCA_947466165.1 Comamonadaceae bacterium
ACACCTGCCAAAACCCGCAACGCGACCGCAGCAAACTTTGCGTGGTGGAAACCCCGGCTGACCAAGCCGCCCTCGAGCGCACGCTGGCGTACCAGGGTTTGTATTACGTCTTGATGGGCAAGCTCAGCCCGCTCGATGGCGTGGGGCCGCATGACATCGGACTGCAAACCCTGTTTGACCGCGTGTTGCCGCGCAATGCGCAAGGTGAACACCTGCCTGCCGGGCAGTGCGAAGTCAAAGAGGTGATTCTGGCCACCAACTTCACGGCCGAAGGCGAGGCCACGGCGCATGTGATTTCGCAGGCCCTCAAAAGCCGTGGCATACAGGTCACCCGGCTGGCACGTGGCGTGCCGGTGGGCAGCGAGCTGGAGTATGTTGACCTGGGCACCATTGCCCATGCCCTGGTAGATCGGCGCTAAGCGCCACTTGCCGGTGCGCTATGACGATAGTTTTAAATACTGCTTAAATTAACAAAAATGAAGGAATATTGACATGACGACAGGGTTCACGATTTCTTTTGGTTGCGTCTTGGTGATGGCTCTCTTGCCCGTGGTGTGTGCTGGCTTGGCCAAGTCCGGCATGATGGGAAAGCCGCGCAAAGACGGTGGTTACGACAATGACAACCCGCGCCAGTGGCTGTCCAACCAAACCGATTGGCGCGCGCGCGCCAACAACGCCCAAGCCAATACTTTCGAGGCGCTGCCCTTCTTTTTTGCGGCAGTCATCATTGCCCATTTATTGCAAGCGCCTCAGTGGCGCATCGATGCGCTGGCCCTGGTTTTCGTGGGTCTGCGCATCGTGTATGTGGCGGCCTATGTCAAGAATTTGGCTAATTTGCGGAGTTTGGTTTGGGTGTTGGCCCTGCTGGCAAACATCGGCCTCCTGTTCGCCGGGCTTGCCTGAGCCAGTCTCCTGCAGTCAGCCGCCCGGAGCGGCTTGAGTGAAAACCCGCACGGGATCTTCCTGATGCGGGTTTTTTCTTGGCTCTTTATGCTTGAGCGCAATGCTGATTTATTCAAACATTTTCCCATGACGAAAACCAAGGGGCTCGCCCGTCGAGAACTTGGCAAAGCCGCTTTGCTGGCCGCTGCTTGCCTGGCTGTGCCTGTGTTGCAGGCCCAGACCAAGCCCGAAAAAAATCGCCTGGTGCTGGCTGTCGGCGGTAAGTCGACCCTGCATCACCTGCCGCTCACGATTGCTGATCAATTGGGTTACTTCAGGGCCGAGGGCTTGGAGCTCGAAATCAGCGATGTGCAGACAAGCCTGCGCGCCACCCAGGCGGTGAGCAGCGGCGCAGCCCATGTGTGCGCCGGTACTTATGAACAAGTGCTGGGCCTACAAGCTAAAAATCAATGGTTTCAGGCCTTTGTGGTGCAGGCGCGTACGCCACAAATCGCCTTAGGGGTTTCCACGCGCAGCATGCCCAACTACAAAACGCCTTCAGATCTCAAAGGTAAAAAAATCGGCATTGCGCCAAGCGATGCAGCCTCTTACATGGTGGTGAACTCTCTACTGGCCCGCGCCAGACTGAGTAGCAGCGAGGTGAATTTTCTCGAGTTTTCCAGCACAGCGACAGCATTGGGTGCATTACGCTCCGGCCAGATTGATGCCATCAGTTACGCCGACCCCGTGATGACCATGCTCGAGCAAAAGGGCGATATCAAAATCGTTGCAGATACGCGCACGCTCAAGGGCGCTGTCGAGGTGTTTGGCGGCGCCATGCCCTCGGCCAGCCTTTTTGCGCCCAGTGAGTTCATCCAGAAAAACCCCAACACCTGCCAGGCCCTGACCAATGCCATCGTGCACGCCTTGAAGTGGTTACAGACGGCAGGCCCGGGCGACATCATCAAAACAGTGCCTGACGCTTATTTGCTGGGCGACCGCGCTTTGTACCTGGCGTGTTTTGAGCAGTTGCGGGAGTCGATCTCGCCAGACGGTCTCATGCCCGAGGACGCGGCCCGCACGGCTTTGCTGGCGCTGCTGAGATTCAACCAACCCATTCAGGGCTACAAAATCGATCTGTCCCGAACCTACAGCAATGAATTTGCCCGCCGCGCCAAAGGGCGCTTTAAGGCTTGACGGCCGCCACCTTGGGGGCGTTCGTTTTTTTATCGGCTTGGGCCTTGCTTTTGCCTTTAGCGGTATTTTTACCCTTGCCGGCCGCTTTCACGGGCAGGTAAATCACCACAGACTGTCCCGGCTTGAGGGCGCTGCTGGCCGTGACACTGTTCCAGCCGGCCACATCCATGGCGCTGACCCGGTAGCGTTGGGCCAGGCTGGCAACGGTGTCACCTTTACGCGCTTTGACGGTCGAGCGACGGATCACAGTTTCAGGCGACAAACTCATGTGACCGTTTTCGGCCACATGGCTGGCCACGTCCTTGTCGACTTTGGCCGAACGTGGCACCAACAGCGTAGAGCCCGCCTTGATGAGCATGCGCGAGGGAATGTTGTTGACGCTGCGTAAATCGTTTTCGCTCATGCCGGTTCGGCGCGCAGCCTCTGCTGAAGACATGGTTTTGGGCACGCTCCAGGTGGTCCAGCTGGCGTACTGGCCCAGGGTGTAGGCCTCGAAGTTCCGAACAAAGACTTTGGCGTTGTCCCAGGGCAGCAGGATCTGCGGCGTGCCTGCCGCCAAAATAACGGGGCGGTTGGCGGCCGGGTTCAGGGCTTTGAAATCTTCCAGCTGAACGTCTGCGAGCTTGGCGGCCAGCGTGACATCGATGTCGCGTGTCAGCCTGACCTCTTGGAAGTAAGGATGGTTTTCGATCAAGGGCAATTCGGCTTGAAAAGCCTCCGGTCTGGCCACAATGTTTTTAACCGCTTGCAGCTTGGGCACGTAAAGACGCGTTTCCGCCGGCATGTTCAGGTCCAGGTAGCTCGTGCCCAGACCTGCACGTTTATTTTGCGCAATAGCGCGACCTACATTGCCTTCGCCCCAGTTGTAAGCGGCCAGCGCCAGATGCCAATCGCCAAACATGCCGTGCAGCTTTTGCAGGTAGTCCAGCGCAGCCCGGGTCGAAGCCAGCACATCGCGCCTGTCGTCGCGAAAGGCATTTTGCTTGAGCTCGAAATAGGTGCCTGTTCGCGGCATGAACTGCCACATGCCGGCGGCCTTGGCGCTGGAGACGGCTTGCGGGTTGAACGCGCTTTC
>CANIDW010000329.1 GCA_947466165.1 Comamonadaceae bacterium
AAAATGCAAGGATGGCAAGAAGCTCTCAACTCCTCTATCCCCAGCGCGAACCGGCGCCCTTGCTGCCGGCCGCTACCGTGCTGCTGCTGCGCGACGGCGAGAGCGGCGTCGAGGTGCTGATGACGCGCCGCTCGGCCACCGCCAGTTTTGCGCCCGGCGCCTATGTCTTTCCGGGTGGTGGCATCGATGCGGCCGATGCCCTGGCGCACGGCCAATCGACGCGGCGGGCCTCGCAAAGCGATCTGCACCTGACGCAGGCGATCGCCGCCATCCGCGAAAGTTTTGAAGAGCTCGGCATTTTGCTGGCCCGCAAAGCTGACGGCAGTCATGCCAGCGATGCAGACATCGCCAACTTAGACCGCCACCTGCCTTTTGCAGCGCAGTGCCAAGCACAAGGATTGCGCTTGGCAGCTGACGAGGTGTATGTGCTGGCGCACTGGGTGACAGACCGCGACTTGCCCAAACGCTTTGACGTGCCCTTTCTGGTGGCCCGCATGCCCGCCGGGCAGCAGCCGGTGGCGGACGAATCCGAGCAGTTCGAGCCCGTCTGGCTCAGCCCGGCCCAAGCCCTTGCGCGGCATGCGGCAGGCCAGCTGTTCATGCTGTTTCCGACCGTGCGCACCCTGGAGCGTTTGCGCAGCTACGCCAGCGTCGATGCGGTGATGGCCGACTGCGCGCGCAACGAAGAGCCGCTGTGGACCTCCTGCCCGCGCGCCGGGCTGCTGCAAGGCCGTCAGGCCCGGTTCATGGAGCACGAAAGCGCCTTTGGCGAGCTGCACCTGACCTGCCCCGACGGGCAAATTGTTCACGCGCTGGACTGGCAAACAGCGCGGCCCGTGGCACTGCTGAACAACCTGCAACGACTGACCGCAGCCAACCCCGGCGTGATGACCGGCCCGGGCACCAACAGCTACCTGGTGGGCGAAGCGGCCACCGGTTACATCGTCATCGATCCCGGCCCGGCCGATGCCGACCACCTGCAGCGTCTGTGGCTGGCCACCGGCGGCGACATCCGCATGATTGTCTGCACGCACTCGCATGCGGACCACTCACCCGGCGCCCTGCCCCTGCAAGCCTTGTGCGCCAACAAGCCGCCGATTCTTGGTTTGCCCTCAGCGCCGACCGCACGCGCCAACAGCGAGTTCGTGCCTGACCGCGCCCTGGCGCACGGCGAGCGCCTGTGCCTGGGCCAGGCCGACAGCACGCACACCTTGCTGGTGCTGCACACGCCCGGCCACGCGGCCAACCATGTTTGTATGGTGCTGCTCGAAGACGGATTGCTGTTCAGCGGCGACCACATCCTCAACGGCAGCACCACCGTGGTCGATCCGCCCGACGGCGACATGAACGATTACCTGGCCTCGCTGGACCTGCTCAGCGCCGCCTGTGAAGAGCACCAGATCGAGTTCATTTTGCCGGCGCATGGTTACGTGCTGGACCAGGCCAGCCAGGCGATTGCCAGGCTGCGGGCCCACCGCCTTCAGCGCGAAGCCAAGATCTTGAGAGTGATGCAAGCCAATCCGCAAGGCACGATGGACGACTGGGTGGCACAGGCTTATGACGACGTGGACGCCCGCATCTGGCCGGTGGCCAAACGCTCGCTGCTGGCGCACGTGCAACGCCTCGAGTCGATGGCGCCCTGAGGACAGGGATGGATCCTGCCTACGCAGACATGACGGCGTTCTGCGCCGCCATGCTCAGCGCCACCGCTTCAGCCACCTCAATGCCATCCACACCCGCAGACAAAATACCGCCCGCATAACTGGCGCCTTCGCCGGCCGGGTACAAGCCCTTGACGTTCAGGCTTTGAAAGTCATCGCCCCGCGTGATGCGCAGCGGTGACGAGGTGCGTGTCTCCACGCCGGTCAGCACCGCGTCGGGCATGTCAAAGCCTTTGATCTTCTTACCAAAGGCCGGCAAGGCTTCGCGCATCGCCGCAATCGCATAGCCGGGCAGCGCACCGGCCAGGTCGGTCAGGTGAACGCCCGGCTTGTACGAGGGCTCGACGCTGCCCAGCGTGGTGGATGCACGGGCAGCCAGAAAGTCGCCGACCAGCTGGCCAGGCGCTTCGTAGCTGCTGCCACCCAGGGTGTAAGCGTTGGACTCGAGCTGGCGCTGAAAAGCAATGCCCGCCAGCGCATGCACAGGCTGGCCGGCGATGGCGCCTTCTACAAAATCAGCCGGCGCTATGCCCACCACGATGCCGGCATTGGCATTGCGCTCGTTGCGCGAATACTGGCTCATGCCGTTGGTCACCACAAGGCCGACTTCGGACGTGGCTGCCACCACCGTGCCGCCCGGGCACATGCAAAAGCTGTAAATGCTGCGCCCATTGGCGGCGTGATGCACCAGCTTGTAATCAGCTGCACCCAGCAGCGGATGGCCGGCGTGCTGACCGAGGCGCGCGCGGTCGATCAGGCCCTGCGGATGCTCGATGCGAAAGCCGATTGAAAAAGGCTTGGCTTCCATGAAAACGCCGCGCTCATGCAGCATGGCAAAAGTGTCGCGCGCGCTGTGCCCCGGCGCCAGCACCACGTGGTCGGCGCGCAGCTCGTAACGACTGCCATCGGCGAGGTTGTCCACCGTCAGGCCGCGGATGTGCAGGCCATCTGCGTTGCGCTCAATCGCCACATCGCTCACGCGCTGCTGAAAGCGGATCTCGCCGCCCATGGCCTCGATCTGCTCGCGCATGTGCTCGACCACCTTGACCAGCTTGAAAGTGCCGATGTGCGGTTTGCTGACCAGCAAAATTTCTTCAGGCGCGCCGGCCTTCACGAACTCCAGCATCACCTTGCGCCCCAGATGGCGCGGGTCCTTGATCTGGCTCCAGAGCTTGCCGTCTGAAAACGTGCCGGCGCCGCCTTCGCCGAACTGCACGTTCGACTCGGGGTGCAGCACCTGCTTGCGCCACAGGCCCCAGGTGTCTTTCGTGCGTTCACGCACCTTCTTGCCGCGCTCCAGCACGATGGGCCTGAAACCCATTTGCGCCAGCAACAGCGCCGCAAAAATACCGCAAGGCCCGAAGCCGATCACCACCGGACGGATAGCCGGGGCCCCCGTAGCCAGACTTGCCTGTGTGGGCGGGTAATAAGCCAGGTCGGGCGCGCGGCCGATGTGCGGATGGCCTGCGAACTGCGCGATCAGCTGCTCTT
>CANIDW010000330.1 GCA_947466165.1 Comamonadaceae bacterium
CCACCTGCTGAAAAAAGGGCAGCAAAGAAGCCGGGCTGACGACCTCGCCGCGCAGGCGACAGCGCTCTTGAAAGTGCACCAGATGCGGCGACGTGTAAACACCGGTACGGTATCCGGCCTGCAGCAAAATGGCCTCCAGCATGGCGCAGGTCGAGCCCTTGCCGTTGGTGCCCGCCACTGTGATGACCGGGCACTTGAAGGCCAGGCCCAGTCGCCGGGCCACGGTGCGCACACGCGTGAGCCCCATGTCAATGCCTACGGGGTGAATTTGCTCGCAATAAGCCAGCCAGTCGTCGAGTGTCTTGAGATGTTCCATCAGGCCCGCATTGTCGCGCACGCCCCTGCAAGCAATGCCAAAATAGGGGCATGATCATTTTGTATGGCATTCCCAACTGCGACACCGTCAAAAAAGCCCGCGCCTGGCTGACCGGTCAAGGTTTGGCGTACAGCTTTCATGACTTCAAAAAGGCCGGCGTACCCCCTGAGCGACTTGCCGCCTGGGAAGATGCCCTGGGTTGGCAAAAGCTGCTGAACCGCCAGGGCACAACCTGGCGCAAGCTAGACGCTGCCGTCCAATCGGGGGTGACAGACTCTGCCAGCGCCCAAGCCTTGATGCGGGCGCAGCCCAGCGTGATTAAACGGCCGGTGGTTGAATGGGGCCATGAGACCACCGTGGGCTTTGACGCCCAGGCGTGGAACGCCCGGGCTTGATACAGTTTTACTGATCGTTTACCCAGTCCGGTGCACCAAAAAACAACTGGCGCGTTAAATTAGAAAGATGGTCTGCACTCTTTAACCAGCGCTTCATCCTCCAAAGGAAAAACATGACCTCATTTCCCCGCCCCATGACCCTGTCGGCCCTTGTGGCCCTTGCCAGCCTGGCAGTCAGCCCGGCCCGGGCGCAGGAAGTCCAAGCCCGCGTGATCTCCAGCACCGCCGTCATCCAACAAGTGGCCGTGCCACGCCAGCAGTGCACCAACACCCCGGTCACTTCAACGTCTGGGCCCAGCGGCGCAGGCGCTTTGATGGGTGCCATCGCTGGTGGAGCCATAGGCAACGCCGTGGGCCAGGGCTCAGGCCGGGACCTGGCCACCGCCATCGGCCTGATGGGCGGTGCCATCCTGGGTAACAACGTTGAGGGCTCCAAGACCCAGACGCAAAACGTGCAGCAGTGCAGCACAGTGACGACCTACGAAAACCGCACCATGCACTACGACGTGGTCTACGAATACGCCGACAAGCGCTACAACATCCAGATGGCCAACGACCCAGGCGCCTTTGTGCGCCTGCAACTCAGCCCCATCGGCATCATGCCGCCGGCCGGCCGTTCGCCGCAGTCTTTCAGGCAGTACCAGTCCGAGCCGGCAGAGGTCATCGTCAGCCGCCCCACGGTCTATGTGCAGCCTGCCCCTGTCACGGTTTACCCGATGCCCTACCCGCGCTATCAGGTTGCGCCCTACTACTACCCTCCAAGCCTGTCGCTGAACCTGGGCTTGAACCGTGGCGGCCACGGCCATTGGCGCTAAAACCCATGTTGCGCTGCTCTATAAAGCAGCCAAGCTAAGCCCTCTGCGGAGGGCTTTTTTCATACCAGCAGGCGCTGCGGCCGGGTAACTTAAAATCTGAAGGTTTGCCGGGACTGCTGATCAGCCCCCTTTTTCTTACTCACTGCCCCAAGCCCATGACCACCGACAAAATCGACAACATCAGCGTCAACACCCAAGCCAGCGTTTACTTTGACGGTAAATGCGTGAGCCATGGCATCACTTTCGCCGACGGCACGAAAAAATCGGTGGGCGTGGTCTTGCCCGCCACGCTGACCTTCAACACCGGCGCTCCCGAGATCATGGAATGCGTGGCCGGCTTTTGCGAATACAAGCTCAAAGGCTCCAACGACTGGGTCAAGTCCTCTGCCGGCGAGAAGTTCAGCGTGCCGGGCAACTCGTCCTTCGACATCCGCGTGACCGAGCCCTACCACTACATCTGCCACTTCGGCTGATCCCTTTCGCGCACGCAAACCTGGCACTGTCATGAGCACCATTCTTCAAAACCTGCCCATCGGGCAAAAAGTCGGCATCGCTTTTTCGGGCGGTCTGGACACCAGCGCCGCGCTGCACTGGATGAAACTCAAAGGCGCGATCCCCTACGCCTACACGGCCAACCTCGGCCAGCCCGACGAGCCCGACTACGAAGACATTCCGCGCAAGGCCATGCAGTACGGCGCCGAGAAAGCCCGCCTGATCGACTGCCGCCGCCAGCTCGCCGCCGAAGGCATTGCCGCGCTGCAATGCGGCGCCTTCCACATCTCGACCGCCGGCGTCACTTACTTCAACACCACGCCGCTGGGCCGCGCTGTCACCGGCACCATGCTGGTGGCCGCCATGAAAGAAGACAAGGTCAACATCTGGGGCGACGGCAGCACCTACAAGGGCAATGACATCGAGCGTTTTTACCGCTACGGCCTGCTCACCAACCCCGACCTGAAAATTTACAAACCCTGGCTGGACCAGCTCTTCATTGACGAGCTGGGCGGGCGCGCCGAAATGTCGGCCTTCATGACAAAAGCCGGCTTTGGCTACAAGATGTCGGCCGAAAAAGCCTACTCGACCGACTCCAACATGCTGGGCGCCACGCACGAGGCCAAAGACCTCGAGCACCTGTCCAGCGGTATGAAGATCGTCAACCCCATCATGGGCGTGGCGTTCTGGAAAGACGAAGTCGACGTCCAACGCGAAGAAGTCACTGTGCGCTTTGAAGAAGGCCAGCCGGTCGCGCTGAACGGCAAAAGCTTTGAAAGCCTGACCGAGCTCATTTTGGAAGCCAACCGCATCGGCGGGCGCCACGGCCTGGGCATGAGTGACCAGATCGAAAACCGCATCATCGAGGCCAAAAGCCGCGGCATTTACGAGGCCCCGGGCATGGCGTTGCTGCACATCGCTTATGAGCGCCTGGTCACGGGCATCCATAACGAAGACACCATCGAGCAGTACCGCATGGGCGGCCTCAAGCTCGGCCGCCTGCTCTACCAGGGCCGCTGGTTCGACCCGCAGGCCATCATGCTGCGCGAAACCGCCCAACGCTGGGTAGCGCGCGCCATCACCGGCGAAGTGACGCTGGAGCTGCGCCGCGGCAACGACTA
>CANIDW010000331.1 GCA_947466165.1 Comamonadaceae bacterium
CGCCCGATGTGGCCGCTCTTGCCCATGCCCATCACAACCACGCGGCCATTGCAGCGCAAGATGGCCTGCACCGCATCGGCAAATTCGGGCCCGATGCGCTCGCCCATGCCCAACACTGCGGCCGCTTCTATCTCAAAGGTCTTGCGGGCTAGGGCCACTGCTTGCGCCGGGTCAAATGCGGGGCGGTCAAATGTCATGCGCTTGATTCTATCGAGCCACAACGCAGCGTCCTTGCTGACGAGTTGGCTGGCGCTGTAAAACCGCTGGTTTGCCGGGACTTTGCCGCCAAGAGCACTGCGTGAAAGCCATCCGATACCATGTCCGGATGTCTGGCCTTGAACTCACGCTTTTTTACCTGCTGGCCGCTGTGCTCGGCGTGGTGGCGTGCCGCTTATTGAAGCTGCCGCCCATGTTGGGCTACCTGCTGGTGGGCGTGGTGATTGGGCCCAATGCCTTGGAGCTGGCGCCGGATGCCGATGGTGTGCGCTACCTGGGCGAGTTTGGCGTGGTGTTGCTGATGTTTGTGATCGGGCTGGAGTTCAACTTACCCAAGTTACGCTCGATGCGTCGGCATGTGTTTGGCCTGGGTTTGTTTCAGGTGTTGCTGACCATGCTGTTGGTGATTGCCGGCTCTTTGTTGCTGGCCATGGTGCTGCCCGACTTGTGGGGCATGAGCTGGCAGACGGCGGTGGTCTTGTCGGGTGCCGTGGCCATGAGCAGCACTGCGCTGGTGGTGAAGCTGCTGTCCGATCGCCTGGAGCTGGAATCTGAACACGGCAAGCGCGTGATGGGCGTCTTGCTTTTTCAAGACTTGGCCGTGGTGCCCCTGCTGGTGTTGATTCCTGCTTTGGGTTCACCGCCGGAGCAACTCTTCACGGCACTGGGTTTGGCGCTGCTCAAAGCCTGCGTGCTGCTGGGTCTGCTTTTAACCGGCGGACAAAAGCTGATGCGCTGGTGGCTGACGCTGGTGGCCAGGCGCAAAAGTGAAGAGCTTTTCGTTCTCAACTTGCTGCTGGTGACACTCAGCCTGGCCTGGCTCACCGAGCTGGCCGGCCTGAGCCTGGCCTTGGGTGCTTTCATTGCAGGCATGTTGATTTCAGAGACCGAATTCAAGCATCAGGTTGAAACGGATATCCGTCCTTTTCACGATGTCCTGCTGGGCTTGTTTTTTATCAGCATCGGCATGGTGCTGGACTGGCGCGAAGTCATTAACCACTGGCCGCTGGTGCTGATGCTCTTGCTGCTGCCTGTGCTGTTCAAGCTGCTGCTCGTGACTGTGCTGGCCAGGGCGCTGGGCGCGACCGATGGTGTGGCGCTGCGCACCGGTCTTTACCTGGCGCAGGCCGGCGAGTTTGGCTTTGTTCTGCTGACACTGGCCCAAAACAACCAACTGGTTCCGGCTTCCTTGCTCAATCCGGTGCTGGCAGCCATGGTGTTGTCGATGCTGGCCACGCCCTTCATCATCATGGGCAGCAATTCGATAGTAATGCGGCTGGTCAGCAGCGAATGGCTACAGGCGTCTTTGCAAATGACCCGCATTGCACGCCAGGCGATCGACTCCAGCGAACACGTGATCATTTGCGGCTATGGCCGTTGCGGCCAGAACCTGGGCCGCATGCTCAACGCCGAAAACATTCCTTATATCGCGCTCGACTTAGACCCTGACCGTGTGCGCCAGGCCGCCAACGCCGGCGAGTCGGTGGTGTTTGGCGACGCAGTCCGACTGCCTTCGCTGATGGCCGCCGGACTGGCGCGTGCCAGCGCTGTGGTGGTGACCTACCTGGACACAGCCAGCGCACTGAAGGTGCTGGCCAATGTTCGCGCTCACGCACCCGGGGTGCCGGTGATTGTGCGCACGGTTGACGACCGGGACCTTCAAAAACTGCAAGCTGCCGGCGCTACCGAAGTGGTGCCGGAGGCGATTGAGGGAAGTTTGATGTTGGCCAGCCACGCCTTGGCCCTGGTGGGCGTGCCCATGCGCAGGGTGATTCATCTGGTGCAGGCGCAGCGTGATGCGCGCTACAAACTTCTGCGCGGTTATTTCCACGGCGCTGATGACGATACGGTTGACGAAATCGATCAAGAGCGCCTGTCCAGCATCACGCTGCCGCCTGCGCTCAGGCCGGGTCCTGTCTTGCTGCGCGATATGGCGCTGGGCAATGTGGCGGTGCAGGTGATGAGCCTGCGGCGTAGCAACGGTACGCAGATTCCGCCGCAAGAAGATACGCCGCTTGAAAACGGCGACATCCTGGTGCTGTCCGGCACACCGGAAGCCCTGGCTTTGGCCGAAGAAATGCTGTTAAGAGGGCGCTCTCTATGAACCGACGTGATGCACTCAGCCTGCTGTTAGCCGGGGGCGGCGCCGGCGTTTTCGCACAAGAGACTTCGCGGTTTGCCGGTTTGCTACGCACAGGCGGCTGTGCAGTGATGATTCGCCATGCCGCCACTGTGCCCGGTGTTGGTGACCCGCCCAATTTCCGCTTGGGTGATTGCAGCACGCAACGCCTTCTGAGTGACGCGGGACGCGCACAGTCGCGCCGGATTGGCCAGTGGTTCCGGGCGCAACAATTGCAAGCGCGCGCCGTGCAATCGAGCGCCTGGTGTCGTTGCCGCGACACGGCAGACTTGGCATTTGGCCAGCACGCCGTGTTGGCGGCGCTGAACTCCACCTTCGATGACAGCAGCCGCCAGCCTGCTCAAACGCAGGTCTTGCGTCAACGGCTGCTTGACATAGCGCCGGGTCAATTCGAGGTTTGGGTAAGCCACCAGGTGAACATCACCGCCATCACCGGGGAATGGGCGGCCATTGGTGAGGCTTTTATTTTGTCTGCAAGGGGCGAGATGCTGGCGCGTTCGCTGGAGCTAGTGGCTTGACTCTTTGGCGCAGGCTCTGAGCACATGCAGCCTTCGGCGTTTTATTTACCGATACAAAATTTAGAAAAGATTTCACCCAACAAATCATCGGGTGTGAACTCGCCAGTGATCTGACTGAGTGCGCGCTGGGCCTGGCGCAAGTCTTCGGCCAACAAATCCAAAGACGGCTTTTGAGCTTGCAACTGCGCAGCCGCCCGGCTTAATTGGTTGGTGACTTGCTGCAGCGCCTGCACATGCCGCTCCCGGGCCATGAACACACCCTC
>CANIDW010000332.1 GCA_947466165.1 Comamonadaceae bacterium
GACGACGCCGGTATTTTGGCCAGGCTCAAGGCAGAAGGCGCGAGCTCAGCGGCCGACGTGATCTTGCTGGTGGACGCAGCGCGACTGGGCAAGGCCGACATCGACGGACTGTTTCGCCCCATCAAGTCCGCGCAGCTCCAAGCGCTGATTCCCGCCGCCTTGCATGCCAAGGCCGGGCCTGAAGGCGTCACCTGGTTTGGATTTTCAACCCGCGCCCGCGTGGTGGTCTATGACAAGTCCCGCGTCAAAAAAACCGATGTGGATACCTACGAAGCTTTGGGTGAGCCCAAAAACAAAGGTTTGTTGTGCACGCGCTCGGGCTCACACCCTTACAACCTGTCGCTTTTCAGCGCAGTCCTTGAGCACTTGGGCGATGCTAAAACCGAAGCCTGGCTCAAAGGGCTGGTGGCCAACATGGCGCGCGCGCCCAAAGGGGGCGATACCGACCAGATCAAAGGGGTGGCCAGCGGCGAATGCGGTATGGCCCTGACCAACAGTTATTACCTGGCGCGCCTGATGCGATCTACTGCGCCTGAAGACAAAGCCATCATGGCAAAAATTGACGTGGTGTTCCCGAACCAGCAAAGCTCGGGCACGCACGTCAACTTAGCCGGCGCAGGCGTCGCCAGGCACAGTAAAAACCCGGCGAATGCGGTGAAGTTCATGGAATACCTGGCCAGCCCCGGCGCTCAAAATTATTTTGCGGACGGTAACAACGAATGGCCGGCGGTCATCGGCTTGAAGCTCAACAACCCGGCACTGCAAGCCATGGCCGGCAACGGCTTCAAGCCTGAAAACATGGCCGCCAGTGTGTTGGCCAATAACCAGACCAAGGTGCAGCAAATGCTGGACCGCGTTGGCTACAAATAAGCAGATGTGCTGCATCTAAAGCCCGGGGCCCTCAGGTGACCGGGCTTTTTCATGCGTGATAATTCGGGCTTGATTGACGTCAACGTCAATGTTTGACTGGCTCAGCGCTTTTTTCTAAGGAATTTTCATGGACATCGCAGGCAAGGTTTTCATCGTCACGGGCGGCGCATCAGGTTTGGGTGAGGGCTCGGCCCGCATGCTGGCAGCCAACGGCGGCAAGGTCGTGATTGCCGACATGCAAGTGGAAAAAGGTGAAGCCATTGCCAAAGAAATTGGCGGGGCCTTTGTGAAATGTGACGTCAGTCAGGAAGCCGATGGCCAGGCGGTGGTCGCCAAAGCCGTGGCCATGGGCAAGTTGATGGGCCTGGTCAACTGCGCCGGCATTGCCCCGGCAGAAAAAACAGTCGGCAAAAACGGCGCGCATTCGCTGGCTCTATTTTCCAAAACCATCACCGTCAACCTGATCGGCAGCTTCAACATGATCCGCCTGGCGGCGGAGGCCATGAGCAAGAACGAACCCGAGTCCACCGGCGAGCGCGGCGTGATGATTTCCACCGCTTCGGTGGCCGCGTACGACGGTCAGATCGGCCAGGCCGCCTACAGCGCCTCCAAGGGCGGCGTGGTCGGCATGACGCTGCCGATCGCCCGTGACTTGGCACGCAACGGCATCCGCAACATGACGATTGCCCCCGGCATTTTCGGCACGCCCATGATGTTCGGCATGCCCCAGGAAGTTCAAGATTCGCTGGCCGCCAGTGTGCCTTTTCCGTCGCGCCTGGGCACGCCGCTGGACTATGCCAAGCTGGTACGCCATATTTTTGAAAACGACATGCTCAATGGCGAAGTGATTCGCCTGGACGGCGCCATACGCCTGGCTCCGCGCTAAGCACTCCGGTCCGGGGCCGGCCATGACACTCGCCAGAACGCCTTTATTGAGAGCGTTGACAGCGCTGTCTGCAACTGCTTTATGGCTGGGCATGCTGACGGCTTGCGCTGCACCCGGCTTTGTCTACACAGCGCCGGTTTTGCAACCTGAGGCAGCCACCGGCTACAACGTAAAACCGGGTTGGGCCAGCCGTCATTTTTCTGTGGCTGCTGCCAACCCGTTGGCCACCGATGCCGGCTACCAGATACTCAAAGCCGGCGGCTCGGCCATCGATGCCGCGATCGCGGTGCAGATGGTGCTGGGCCTGGTTGAGCCGCAATCGAGCGGTATCGGCGGCGGCGCTTTTTTGCTGTATTTCAATGGCCGCGACACGCAAGCCTTTGACGGCCGTGAAACAGCGCCACTGGCCGCCACTGAAAACCTGTTGCTAGACGCCAGCGGTCAGGCGCTGCCCTTTCACCAGGCTGTTGTGGGTGGGCGTGCGGTGGGCGCGCCCGGCACGCTGCGCATGCTCGAGCTTGCACACAGTCAGCACGGCAAACTGCCATGGGCCAGCCTGTTTGTCCCGGCCATCACGCTGGCAGAGCAGGGTTTCGGCGTGAGCCCACGCCTGCATGGCTTGCTGGCAGCTGAAACTCATTTGAAAAAAGACCCTACTGCTGCCGCTTATTTTTACGACGCCAAGGGCGCGCCCTGGCCGGTCGGACATCGCTTGACAAACCCGGCACTGGCCGCCGTTCTCAAGCGCATCGCGGCCGAAGGCTCCGAGGCCTTGCACGAGGGCGATATCGCCCGGGCCATCGTCGACAAAGTGCGCCTACACCCCGACAACCCGGGCCTGCTCAGCCTGCAAGACCTGGCCGCTTACCGCGCCGTTGTGCGTGAACCGCTGTGCCACGATGTTCGGGCACGGGCCCGCGAGTACCGTCTCTGCGGCATGCCGCCACCGAGCTCAGGCGCACTGGCTGTGGGACAGATTCTGGGCATGCTGCAACTCACCGAGCCGGCCGGCGGTTCATCCGCACTGGAGCAAGGAGTGCCGTCTGCGCCCTGGTTACACCGCTATGCCGAAGCCTCGCGCCTGGCCTTTGCCGACCGCGCTCAGTATGTGGCCGACCCTGACTTTGTAGCGCCCCCGGGCGGCAGCTGGCTGAGCCTGCTGGCACCCGATTACCTGGCCGCGCGTGCCCGCCTGATCGGCCCCACCAGCATGCCAAGCGTGCGCCCGGGCGCGTTGGTCAGCCGCTACGCACCCATGCCGGAGCAACCCGAATACGGCACCAGCCACATCAGCATCGTGGACGGCAGCGGTCATGCGCTGGCCATGACCACCACCATCGAAGACGCTTTTGGTGCGCGCC
>CANIDW010000333.1 GCA_947466165.1 Comamonadaceae bacterium
GATGCCAGCGCACTGGCAATGCGGCCGGCGTCTTCAGCCTGGCCGGCGGCCCACTGCGCCAGGGCCAGGTTGTCATGCACGCTGAGCGCCGGGCTCAGGTGCAGCTTTTGCGGCAAAAACCCGATGGTGCGGGCCCGCCAGCGGTCAGTCGAACCACCGGCCAGCACTTGGCCGGCCACCTCGATTTGCCCTTGCGAAGGGGCCACCAGCCCGGCGGCCAGCGCCAGCCAGGTGGACTTGCCCGCGCCCGACGGCCCCTTGAGCAGCAACACGCCCCCCTGCGGCACCAGCACGTCGTCAAAGCGCAGCGCAGTACCGCCGGCATACGCATAGGCCAGGCCTTGCGTGCGGATCATGCGGCGCCCTGCCCCTTGCCGCTGCCGGCCACAATGCCGCGCGCTTGCAAAGCCTCAATCTGAGCAGTGCTCAGCCCGATCTCGCGCAGCACGGCGTCGGTGTCCTGGCCCAGCGCAGGCGCGTTGCGCCTGTGCGAGCCCGGCGTGCGCGAAAGCTTGGGCACAAAGCCCGGCACTGTCAGTGCGCTGCCATCGTCCATGGCCACTTGCGCCAGCATGCCGCGAGCCTGGTAGTGCGGGTCAGCGGCGATGTCGGCCACGGTGTAAATGCGCCCGGCCGGCACCGAGGCCGCGTCCAGCGCGGCCAGCACCGCGCTCACCGGCAGCGCTGCCGCCCACTGGCCAATCGCCGCGTCAAGCTCATCCACACGCAGAACGCGCCCGGCGTTGTGTGCCAGCGCCGGGTCGGCGGCCAGGTCGGGCCGGCCGATCACGCCCATCAGCCGCTTGAAAATGCTGTCGCCATTGCCCGCCACCAGCGCGTAAGCACCGTCCTGGCAGCGGTAAGCATTGGTGGGCGCAATGCCCGGCAGCGCACTGCCGCCCGGCCCGCGCACCGCACCAAAGGCGCTGTACTCGGGCAGCAGGCTTTCCATGCAGTTGAACACCGCCTCGTACAGCGCCACGTCAATCACCTGGCCCTCACCTGTGCGGTGGCGGTGTTGCAGCGCCAGCAAAATGCCAACCACGCCGTGCAGCGCCGCCAGCGTGTCGCCCATGCTCACACCCACACGCACCGGCACACGGCCGGGCTCGGCCGTCAGGTGGCGCAAGCCGCCCATGGCCTCGGCCACCACACCAAAACCGGGGCGGTCACGGTAAGGGCCAGTCTGGCCGTAACCACTGACGCGCAGCATGATCAGCCGCGGGTTCAGCCGCTGCAGCTCGTCCGGCCCCAGGCCCCAGCCTTCCATGGCGCCGGGGCGGAAGTTTTCTATCAGCACGTCGCATTCGGTGGCCAGCCGGCGCACGATGTCTTGCGCCTCGGGTTGCCGCAAGTCCAGCGCCAGCGAGCGCTTGTTGCGCGACTGCACCTGCCACCAGACAGAGGTGCCGTCCTTGAGCAAGCGCCACTGGCGCAGCGGGTCACCCGTGCCGGGCGGCTCGATCTTGATGACCTCGGCCCCGAAGTCCGCCAGCGTCTTGGCGGCAAACGGCCCGGCAATCAGCTGGCCGAGTTCCAGCACCTTGAGGCCATCCAGCGCGCTGGGGCTAAGGGACGGGGCTGACGGGGAAAGCTTGTTTGAATCCATGGTGCAGATTTTGCCTGTTGGGCAAAGATGAATGGGCAGTGCCTTATGCGGGCAGCGTTCACGGCTTTAAAGCTTGAGCCATAGCGCTGCTGCTTGCACATCAAAGATCTGCAAGCCGGCCACTTCTGGCGCCTCCAGCAAATCGCCATCGCCGCTCATTAACAAGCTCGCACCAGCCTGCAAAGCGGTGTCGATGAATTTGTCGTCATCAGGATCGCGGCAGTATGGTTGGGGCAGCGCAATCTCTACCCAGTGCGCGCTAGCGCTGAAGTCATGCAAAAGGCGCTGACGCAATTCGAGGCTGACATAAGGGTCAAACTTTGGCCGATAGAGACGGGTTTGCAACTCATCAAAAGTGGCTTTGAAAAACACCAGTTGGTGATGCGCCAAAGCAAACTGCACCAGCCTGGCCGGCATACCCCGGGCAGACAAGGCGGCACTGATCAGTACCTTGGTGTCAAAAACCAGCAGCGCGGCCTGGTTGGCATCAGCGCACTAGCGGCAACTCGTCACAGCGGGTCATGCCATGCCGATTTGCGGCAAAGGCGCCACCGCATCATCGGGGCGACTGGCGATCATGTCTGTCAACTCCTTTTGTACCGCAGCCATCGCCGGGTCACTGAAACGGTTGTCCATTTCGTCGGGGTCTTCCTGCAGGTCATACATCTCGCCAGCGCCGCTGAGCAGGTCCAGGGTGAGTTTGTAGCGCCGGGTGCGAACGGTGCGCAACTGCAGTTCCACGCCGGATCGGGAAGGCCGCAAGTCCCACTCAGAAAGAGCGAAATCGCGGCTCTCGACATCGGTCTCTATCATGGGTCGCAGGCTTCGACTGTGAACATCGACGTCCATCGCAGTCTGCGCGTAATCACAAAAAGTCTGGGCCAGGTCAAGGGTGGAGACAGGGTCCTCGACCAATTTTCCCGCCGGCACACCCGGGCCTTCAAACAACAGGCCTACCCTCAACAGTCCTTCATAAGGCATGGGGCCTTTGAGAAGCAAGCCGTGGTCTCCCAACCAGTCACCGTGGTCGGTCGAGTAAACAAGGATGGTGTTTTTGTCCAGGCCGCTCTCGCGCAATGCGATCCTGATCCGCCCGACCTGATTGTCTATCAAGGAGATCATGCCGTAGTAGTTGGCAATCAGGTGGCGCATCTGTTTTTCGCTCTGCAGCGGCGTGCGCGAGGATTTTTCGCGAAACTTGCGCAGGCTTTCATTGGCCATTTGGGGCGACCCTTCCAGGCTGGCCCGGTGCCACCAGGGTCGCCGGTCCAAGTCCAAGGTGCCATGGCGCGGCAAATCCACATCATCAGGGTGGTGCATCCAGCACCAGGGTTCAGGCGCATCAAAGGGGTGGTGCGGGTCCGGAAATGAAGCCCAGATACAAAAGGGATCATCGCCCGCACGCTTGATGTGGTCGACGGTACGGTCGCCTATCCAGGTCGAGTTATGCCAGGCGACCGGCAGGCCGGAGTTCCAGGTCTCATGCGC
>CANIDW010000334.1 GCA_947466165.1 Comamonadaceae bacterium
GCGAGAACAGACTCAGGGTGAAGAACTCACCGCCGCGCAGCATGTCGCGGTCGGCCGCGTAGGGTCGGCCGTATACCAGGGTGATCATCAGGGCAAGGCTGGCAAAGCACTTGAGCCAGTTGCCCATGGGGTCGCTCACGACCATTTTTCCAAAGCCATAAACCGTGGCGCCCTGGGTAGCGTAAAACGCCTCCAGCACAGCGACCACCGCCAGCGTCAGCAGCGTCAGCGCGTAGGTGGTGCCACGCAGCGGCGTCTTCACGCCCAGGTCCACCATCGCAATCACGCAAGCCATGACCAGCAGAATGATTTCGGGGTAAACGGTGATCCAGCTTAAAGAGTCAATCATCTGAATTCTTTTGAAATAAGGTTCGAGTGGGCAGCGCTTTTAGTTCAGCTTGGAAACGGCCACATGCTTGAGCAGGTCCAGCACCGAAGCGTCCATCACGTCAGTAAACGGTTTAGGGTACACACCCATGTAGAGCACAGCAGCAGCCAGCAGGGTCAGCATGAGGAACTCACGGGCATTGATGTCGGAGAGGCCCTTGACATCGTCATTGGCGACCGGGCCCAGGTAAACGCGTTTGAACATCCACAAGGTGTAAGCCGCGCCGAAGATCAATGCGGTGGCCGCGGCCAGGCCGATCCAGAAGTTGAACTGCACGCCGCCCAGAATCACCATCCACTCACCCACAAAACCGGCCGTACCCGGCAGGCCGCAATTGGCCATGGCAAAAAACAAGGCAAAGGCAGCGAACTTGGGCATGGTGTTGATGACGCCCCCGTAGCTGGCGATCTCGCGCGAATGCACGCGGTCATAGAGCACGCCGATGCACAAGAACATGGCCGCCGACACAAAGCCGTGCGCAATCATCTGAACCACACCCCCGGCCACGCCCAGCGGGTTGAAGATGAAAAAGCCCAGGGTGACAAAACCCATGTGCGCCACCGATGAATAAGCCACCAGCTTTTTCATGTCCTGCTGCACCATGGCCACCAGGCCGACGTAGATCACGGCAGTCAGCGACAGCGCAATCATCAGCCAGGCCCATTCGTGGGCGGCGTCCGGCGTGATGGGCAAAGAAAAGCGTAAAAAGCCGTAGGCGCCAAGCTTGAGCATGATGGCCGCCAGCACAGCCGAGCCGCCGGTGGGCGCTTCCACGTGCACATCGGGCAGCCAGGTGTGCACAGGCCACATCGGCACCTTCACGGCAAACGCGGCAAAAAACGCAAAGAACAGCAGAGTCTGCACCGGGATGCTGAGCGGCAGCTTGTGCCAGGTGGCCAGGTCAAAACTGCCGCCCGACTTGACGTACAAGAAAACCAGCGCCAACAGCATCAGCAAGGAGCCGAGCAAGGTGTAGAGAAAAAACTTGAAGGCTGCATAAATCTTATTGGGGCCGCCCCAGATACCGATGATGAGGTACATCGGGATCAAGGTGGCTTCGAAGAAGACAAAGAACAGCAAGCCGTCGAGCGCGGCAAACACGCCGATCATCAGCCCGCTCAAAATCATGAAGGCGCCCATGTACTGATTGACACGGCGCGTGATGGATTCCCAGCTAGCGATCACCACAATGATGTTGATGAAAGCCGTCAGCAACACAAACCACAGCGAGATGCCGTCTACACCGAGGTGGTAGTTGACGTTGAAACGGGCTATCCAGGGCGCGTTCTCCACAAACTGCATGGCCGCGGTGCCGAGCTCAAAGCGTGTGTACAAAGGCAAGGTCACGAGGAAACTCACGACTGCGCCAATCAGCGCCAGCCAACGCACTGCGCGGGCCTGCTCGTCACGACCCAGCGCCAGCAGCACGACTCCGAAAAAGATAGGCGTCCAGATCGCCAGGCTCAACAAACTCATTTCTTGTTCTTCCTTCTGGTTTGTTATTTATTGAGCCAGACGAAATACGTCATGAGCACAAAGATGCCAAGGATCATGCCGAAAGCGTAGTGGTAGATGAAGCCCGACTGCAAACGTCGCACCACACCGGAGAACCAGGCCACCAACTTCCAGGAGCCGTTGACCAGCGCACCATCAATCAGAGCCTGGTCGCCACCCTTCCACAGGCCCATGCCGAGGGCGCGGGCACCGCGGGCCAGCACGTTTTCATTGAACCAGTCAAGGTAGTACTTGTTTTCGAGCAAGGTGTAGACCGGCATGGCCATGCGCTGGATGGCTGCAGGCAGGGCCGGGTTGACCATGTACATGTAATACGCCATCAGCACACCGGACAGCGCCAGCCAGAACGGCGCGGTGCTCAGGCCGTGCAGCGCCATTTGCGCCGGGCCGTGGAACAGCTTGGCGAGTTCGGCCATCGCCGGGTGTTTGGCCAGGTTGACGTGAATCGCGTCTTTGAAAAAGTCGCCGAACAGCATGGGCTCGATGGTCAGGAAACCGATGACCACTGAAGGAATGGCCAGCAGCACCAGTGGCACCGTCACCACCCAGGGCGACTCATGCGGCTTGTGGGCTGCTTCGTGATGACTGTCATGCGCATCGTGATGCGCGTCGTCATGGTGGCCGTGGCGCGCGTCCGGGTTCTGGTCGTAACGCTCTTTGCCGTGAAATACCAGAAAGTACATGCGGAAAGAATAAAACGCCGTGACAAACACACCGGCGAGCACAGCAAAATGCGCAAACCC
This sequence comes from Comamonadaceae bacterium, assembly GCA_947466165.1. GTDB lineage: Bacteria > Pseudomonadota > Gammaproteobacteria > Burkholderiales > Burkholderiaceae_C > Polaromonas. Next base: position 2,647 of record CANIDW010000334.1, read on the forward strand.
GGCACCCGGCAGCTTGCTGAAGTGCACCGCTTCAATGATGCTGTCCTTGGAGTAGAAACCGGCAAACAGCGGCGTGCCGATCAAGGCCAGCGAACCGAGCAGCGAAGTGATCCAGGTAATCGGCATGTACTTGCGCACGCCGCCCATCCAGCGGATGTCCTGGTTGTGGTGCATGCCCATGATGACCGAGCCGGCGCCCAGGAAAAGCAGCGCTTTGAAGAAAGCGTGCGTCATGAGGTGAAACACCGCCACCGAGTAAGCCGAAGCGCCCAAGGCCACCGTCATGTAGCCCAACTGCGAGAGCGTGGAGTAAGCCACCACTCGCTTGATGTCGTTCTGGATGATGCCCAGGAAACCGATGAACAGCGCGGTGATGGCACCGATCACGAGAACGAAGTTCAGCGCCGTGTCGCTCAATTCGAAGAGCGGCGACATGCGCGCCACC
>CANIDW010000335.1 GCA_947466165.1 Comamonadaceae bacterium
ATCGGCGATCACCCCCACTTTGTCGTCCACCGTCACGGTGCTGCCGTTCAGCAACTTGAGTTGTTCACCCTCTCGACCCCAGCGCACTTGCAGCCCGCCGTGGATCTTGTCGAGGTCAAAAATATGCGAAGGCCGGCCCAATTCAAACATCACGTAGTTGGAAATGTCCACCAGCGCGGTGACACTGCGCTGGCCGCAACGGGCCAGCCGGTCCGCCATCCACTGCGGCGTGGCGGCGCGGGTGTTGACCTGCCGTACCACGCGGCCTGAAAAACGGCCACACAAATCAGGCGCACTGATCTTGACGGCCAGGCGCGTTGAATCATTGACAGCCACGGCCGGGAAAGCAGGTGCCTTCAAAGGCGCGCCGGTGAGCGCCGCCAGCTCGCGCGCTACGCCATACACGCTCAGGCAATGCGCCAGGTTGGGCGTGAGCTTGAGGGTGAACAAGGTGTCGTCCAGCGACAGGTGAGTGCGGATGTCCTGACCCAGTACGGCGTCAGCCGCCAACTCCAGCAAGCCGCCATGGTCTTCAGAGAGCTTGAGCTCCCGCGCCGAGCAAAGCATGCCAAAGCTATCGACGCCGCGCAGCTTGCCGATCTTGATGGCAAAGGGCTTGCCGTCTTCACCGGGTGGCAGTTCGGCGCCGACCATGGCGCAAGGCACCTTGATGCCGACGCGCGCATTGGGCGCACCGCAAACGATGTTGAGCAAAGCGCCCTGCCCCACGTCCACCTGACACACGCGCAGCTTGTCGGCGTTCGGGTGCTGAACGGCTTCTTTGATTTCACCGACCACGATGCCGGTGAAAGGCGGCGCCACAGGCTTGAGCTCTTCAACTTCCAGACCGGCCATGGTCAGGGTGTCGGCGAGTTGCTGGGTACTCAGGGGCGGGTTGCAGAATTCGCGCAACCAGGATTCTGGAAATTGCATGGGTGACCTTGCTGTGTTCTTGTGGCGGTTGCTTACTGAAACTGCGACAGAAAACGGATGTCGCCATCAAAGAACAAACGCAAATCGTTGACGCCGTAACGCAGCATGGTCAGGCGGTCGGGGCCCATGCCGAAGGCAAAGCCGATGTATTTCTCAGGGTTCAGACCCATGTTGCGCACCACGTTCGGATGCACCTGGCCAGAGCCCGCCACTTCCAGCCAACGCCCTGCCAAAGGGCCGGCCTGGAACTGAATGTCGATCTCGGCACTGGGCTCAGTGAAGGGAAAAAAGCTGGGGCGAAAGCGCAGCACCAGGTCGTTCGACTCAAAAAAGGTGCGGCAAAAATCGGTGAATACGACCTTCAGGTCCTTGAAGCTAACGTTCTCGCCAATCCACAGGCCTTCGCACTGGTGAAACATGGGCGAATGCGTGGCGTCGCTGTCCACGCGGTAAGTGCGGCCCGGAGCGATCACGCGGATCTCGGGCATCAAGCCGCCAGCGTCGATGAGGGCGCGGTGTTTTTTGACATGCTGTACGGCGTAGCGGATCTGCATCGGGCTCGTGTGCGTACGCAGCAAGTTGGGTGCAGCTTCGGTGCCGCCTTCAACATAAAAGGTGTCGTGCATGGAGCGCGCAGGATGGTCTTCAGGCGTGTTGAGCGCCGTGAAGTTGAACCAATCGGTCTCAATCTCTGGGCCTTGGGCCACGTCAAAGCCCATGGAGCCAAAGATCGCCTCGATACGCTCCAGCGTGAGCGATACAGGGTGCAATCCACCCGCGCTACTTTGCCGCCCGGGCAAAGAGACGTCCAGGGATTCAGCTTTGAGTTGCGCTTGCAACTCAGCGGTGGCAAGCGCTTGCCGGCGCTCATTGAGCGCCGCCTCAATCGCCTGCTTGGTCAGATTGACAGCAGCACCACGGGATTTTTTTTCTTCCACGCTCAGCGAAGCCAAGCCTTTCATCAAATCGGTAACGCGTCCCGATTTACCAAGAAAAATTGCCTTGGCGTTTTCCAGATCTGCGGGCGTTGCAGCGCCGGCAAAACTGTTCTTGGCAGCCAATACCAGCTCATCAAGGGCGTCGGATGGATTCATCATTTTTCAATGGGTACGGGTTGAAGCGCAATTCGCATGTCGCCATGAGAAAGGGCCAGAGCTTTTACAAGCCCCGGCCCATGTCTTTATTGTCGCGCCCGGCTATGAAGTCAATAACCGGGCACTGTTCAAGATCAAGCCGCGAGCTTGGCCTTGACTTGCGCCACGATCGCGCCGAAAGCAGCGCTGTCATGGATAGCCATGTCAGACAGGACCTTGCGGTCAATTTCGATACCGGCTTTTTTCAGGCCGTTAGCGAATTGGCTGTAAGTCATGCCGAATGAACGGCTTGCAGCATTGATACGGGCGATCCACAACTGGCGGAACACACGTTTTTTGGTACGGCGGTCACGGTAGGCGTATTGCCCGGCCTTCATCACCGCTTCTTTGGCGATCCGGAAAACGTTACCGCGGCGACCGCGAAAACCTTTGGCAAGGGCGAGAACTTTTTTGTGGCGGGCGCGAGCCGTTACACCACGTTTGACGCGAGGCATTGTGTTACTCCTTGTTCGTCGTTAATCAAAGACCACGGCCGGGCAGCATCTGCGCCATACGACCCATATCGGTCGCGTGCACACCTGTTGGCCCGCGCAAATGGCGCTTGTTTTTGGTGGTCTTCTTGGTCAGAATGTGACGTTTGAAGGCTTGGCCGCGCTTGACGGTTCCACCGGGACGGACGCGGAAGCGTTTTTTCGCCGCGCTTTTGGTCTTCATTTTGGGCATTTTCATGCTCCTTCTTACATTGTGCTCGTGAGGCGTCCGGGAAACGTTCCCGGCCTTGTTGGCCCCGAGCCACTTTTAAGGCCTGCCATCGCAAGCCCGTCTTTTGCCCCGCTTGCGCGGGACGAAACCCTTCAATTCTTAACCCGCCGCTACTTCGGCAGGTACTTTTGCCACAGCGCCAGGTTTTCTTTTTCCCGGTGCCAGCATCATCACCATTTGGCGGCCTTCCAGCTTCGGGAACTGCTCCACCACAATCAAATCCGCGAGGTCATCCCGCATGCGATTCAACAAGGCCAAGCCAATTTCCTGGTGGGTAATTTCCCGGCCCCTG
>CANIDW010000336.1 GCA_947466165.1 Comamonadaceae bacterium
CACCCAGAAGCAGGGCTGCTGCGTGGTCAGGTTCAACTCGTAGCCTTCGGCGTCGTCGCTGAAGAGCTCGACCTTGAAGCCCGGATGCAGCCAGCGCTCTTCCTGGTCGTCCCTGAGCAGCAGGCGCGGCGCGCTGCCAAAACCATCCACATGGGGAATGATTTCAGACAGACTCCAGCGCCAGGGCTGCCAGCGGTTGTCAATACGCTCTCGCCGCATGACCACAGCCACCTCCACAAAAGGACGGCGCAGCCCGGCATCGGACTCTGGCGTGTGCAACTGAAAATCAGACATGGGACGCAGTGTACGGCGGCCACGAACCCAGCCTGGCGGCGGGGGCTCAAGCCTGGGACAGGCGGATCATCTCAGCGGCTTTTTCGGCAATCATCATGGTGGGTGCGTTGGTGTTACCGCTGATCTGCCGGGGCATGATGGAAGCGTCCACCACCCGCAAGCCTTGCAGGCCGTGCACGCGCAAGGCGTGGTCTACCACCGCCATCGGGTCGTTGGACGGGCCCATCTTGCAAGTACCGACCGGGTGGTACTCGGTGTCGCTGTGGCGCCGCAAAAACTGTTCCGTGCGCGCAGCTTCGTGCAGCTCCAAGGGGTAGAGCATGGGGCCGCGAAAGGGTGCCAGCGCCTCGTCGGCCATGATGGCGTGACCTCGCTCCAGGCCCTTGGTCAGCACGGCCATATCTGCCGGGTCACGAAAGAAAGCGGGGTCAATCAGCGGTGCATCCATGAGATTGGCGCTTTGCAGCTGAACACTGCCACGGCTTTGCGGTCGCATCAAAGTGACATGCAGGGTGTAACCATGGCCGAGATGCATTTTCCGGCTGTGGTCATCGATCATGCCGGTGCACAGCGCCAGCTGAATGTCGGGATGCTCGGGCCGGCCTTCGGTGGAAATGAAAGCCTGGGTCTCGGAAATATTGCTGGTGATCCATCCGGTGCGCCGGCGTCGCCACTCAAAGACAGACTTGAGCATGGTCCAGGCGCCCGCCCTAGAAAAACCCAGAGAAGCGTCAGTGCGCGAACTGCGGTAAATCAACACGGTGGTGACATGGTCCTGCAGGTTCTGACCAACGCCCGGCAGGTCATGCAGCGGCTCGATGCCACGCTCTTTCAGATGGCCGGCCGGCCCGATGCCCGAGAGCATCAGCAACTGCGGCGACCCGTAAGCGCCACCGGCCAGAATGACCTCGCGCCCGGCCTGCACCTCCAACTGTTGAGCGCCCTGGCGGTAAGCCACACCGACCGCCCGCCGGCCTTGCATCACCACCCGCGTGGCATGCGCCCGCGAGATAACCGTCAGGTTGCTACGGCCCGCGTGCGGCGCCAGATAAGCTTGGGCTGCGCTGCAGCGCTCGCCGTTTTTTTGCGTGACTTGGGCGGGCCCCACGCCGTGCTGCGTGGCGCCGTTGTAGTCCTCTGTCAGGGGAATGCCTTGCGACTGGCAGGCATGTTCAAAGGCCGCGTTGAGCACGCTCGGGCTGCGCAAATAGCTCACATTCAGCGGGCCGCCCACGCCGCGGTAGTCGTTGCCGCCAAAGCATTCGTTGTGTTCGCTGCGTTTGAAAAATGGCAGCACATCAGCGTAGCCCCAACCGGGGTTGCCCAGCGCAGCCCAGCCGTCGTAGTCGCGCGCATTGCCGCGGGTGTAGACCATGGCGTTGACCGCCGAGCTGCCGCCTAGCACCTTGCCGCGCGGCTGAAAGCCACGGCGCCCGTCAAAGCCGGCTTGCGGCACGGTGTGGTAACCCCAGCTGTGAATACCCAGGTTGGCCGTGGCGACAAAGCCAAGCGGGGCGCGAATGAAAACTGAGTCGTCCGGCCCGCCGGCTTCAAGCAGACACACAGTGACGGCGGGGTCTTCGCTGAGCCGGCTGGCCAGCACACAGCCGGCCGAGCCGCCGCCCACCACCACATAGTCGTAAGAGGCGCTCACGGGATCAGGCTGCATGGCGGTCCTGCAGAGTCCGGGTTCAGGTCACCGGCGCCGGGTTGAACAGCACCAGCGCGTTGTGCAGCTTCCAGTGCTCGGCCCAGGTTTTTTTGCGGCCGCTGGCAACTTCGAGCATGAGCTCAAAAAGTTCCCATCCCACGGCCTCGATGGTTTTTTCGCCGGTCGCAATGGTGCCGGCGTTGACATCCATCAGGTCGTGCCAGCGCCGCGCCAAGTCGCTGCGCGTAGCGACCTTGATCACCGGTACCTCGGCCAGTCCGTAAGGCGTGCCGCGGCCGGTGGTGAACACATGCAGGTTCATACCGGCAGCCAGCTGCAAGGTGCCGCAAATGAAGTCGCTGGCAGGCGTTGCGGTGTAGGTCAGGCCGCGGGTTTTGAGCTTTTCACCAGGTGCGAGCACGCCGGAAATCGGCGAGGTGCCGGACTTGACGATAGAGCCCATGGCTTTTTCGACGATGTTGGACAGGCCGCCTTTTTTGTTGCCGGGCGTGGTGTTGGCGCTGCGGTCGGCGCCGCCGCGCTGCAAATAAGCGTCGTACCAGGCCATCTCGCGGACCATGGCCTCGGCCACGGCCGGGCTGCTGGCGCGGGAGGTGAGCTGGTCAATGCCGTCACGCACCTCGGTGGTTTCAGAAAACATCACGCTGGCGCCGGCACGCACCAGCAAGTCGGTGCAAAAACCGACCGCCGGGTTGGCGGTGACGCCGGAAAAAGCGTCGCTGCCGCCGCACTGCACGCCCACCACCAGCTCTGAAGCCGGCACAGTCTCGCGCCGCCGCGCGTTCAGCCGCGTCAAATGCACTTCGGCCTGCCGCATGATGGACTCGACCATGGACATGAAACCCACATGCGCGTCGTCTTGCAGGCAGACCACGTCCAGCGCGGTGTCGCCGCTTTGGCGCACATCGATCAGCGGGATACTGCCGGGCGGCAGCAAGCGCTCGGGTTGCAGCTTTTCGCAACCCAGGCTGACCACCATGACTTCGCCGCCGAAGTTCGGGTTCAGACTGATGTTGCGCAGCGTGCGTATGGGCACGATGGCGTCCGGTGCGTCAATCGCGACACCGCAGCCATAGGCATGTTCGAGTGACACGACGTCGTC
>CANIDW010000337.1 GCA_947466165.1 Comamonadaceae bacterium
AGCGTATCGAAGACGTGCGCGTTCTGCGCACCGCTCAGTTCCCCGAAGACGCCGGTCCGATGGCGCATCCGGTACGCCCCGACAGCTACATAGAGATCAACAACTTCTACACCGTCACCATTTACGAAAAAGGTGCCGAGGTGGTGCGCATGATGCAGACCCTGGTGGGCCGCGAAGGCTTTGCCAGAGGCATGGCGCTGTACTTCAGCCGCCACGACGGCCAGGCCGTGACCTGCGACGACTTTGCCCAAGCCATTGCCGACGCCAACCCGGCTTCTGATCTGGCGCGCCTGCTGCCGCAGTTCAAGCGCTGGTACAGCCAGGCCGGCACACCGCGCGTCCACGCCGAAGGCCACTACGACGCTGCAGCCCGCCAGTACATCTTGACGCTTTCGCAAAGCTGCTCGCCCGCCCCCGGCCAAAGCAGCAAAGAGCCCTTCGTCATTCCGGTCGGCCTGGGCCTGCTTGGCGCAGACGGCGCCGACCTGCCGCTGCAACTGAGCGGCGAAGCCGCCGCCGTGGACAGACCGCGCACCTTGGTGCTGACCGAAGCCAGCCAGCGCTTTTGCTTTGAAAACGTCGACGCCGAACCGGTGCCGTCCATCCTGCGCGGCTTCAGCGCGCCGGTGGTGCTCGAGTTTGACTACAGCGATGCGCAGTTGCTGCACCTGCTGGCGCATGACAGCGACCCCTTTAACCGCTGGGAAGCCGGCCAACGCCTGGCCATCAGACTGGCAATCAAGGCGATCACGGCCAGCGATGCGCCCGTCACCGACCATGTTTTGGACGCGGGTTATGTCCAAGCCATGCGCGCCGTGCTTTGCCATCCGCAACTTGATGCCGCCTTCAAAGAACTAGTACTGACACTGCCCTCAGAGATTTACCTGGCCGAGCAACTGGAGGTGGTGGATCCGCAGCGCATTCATGCGGTGCGTGAAGCGATGCGCCTGCAACTGGCCGTGGCCTTGGCAACCGACTGGGCTCAAACTTATGCGCAATGCCATGACAACGGCACTTACTCCCCCGACCCGCGCTCAGCCGGCCGCCGGGCGCTGGCTGGCATGGCCCTGGGCCAGCTGTGCCTGGCAGCGCTTGCCAGTGGCGACAACAGCTGGCCTGAACGCAGCTTGCAGATTTTTGACAAGGCCGGCAACATGACCGACCGCTTCAATGCTCTGAGTGCGCTTGTGAGCAGTGGCCACCCGCTGGTCGCTACAGCACTTGCGCGTTTTCACAGCCTGTTCAAAGACGAAGCCCTGGTCATCGACAAGTGGTTCAGCCTGCAGGCGGCTGCGATTGACCGCGCTGGCAACGTTTTGCCGGCCGTGCGCCAGCTCATGAAGCACGCCGACTTCAGCCTGCGCAATCCGAACCGCGCGCGCAGTGTGATCAGCGTTTTCTGTCAGGGCAACCCCGGCGCCTTTCACCGAACCGACGCCGCAGGCTATGTGTTCTGGGCCGACCGCGTGGTCGAGCTCGACGCCATCAACCCGCAAGTGGCCGCCCGGCTGGCGCGTGCCCTGGACCGCTGGAACAAGCTGGCCGAACCCTACCGCAGTGCTGCACGCGAAGCGATTGCCCGCGTTGCGGCCAAGACAGACCTGAGCAACGACGTGCGAGAAGTCGTCTCGCGCGCCTTGGCCGACTGACATGCACCCCCACCCGTTCCCCCTGAACTTGCCCCACCCGTTCGCCCTGAGCTTGTCGAAGGGTAGCCTGAGCCAAGCCCCCACCGCCTAAAAAAAGGTCTGTATGTCCTCCAAAATTTCACTGACCCGCTACCTCGTCGAGCAGCAACGCTCCGAAGGCCACATTCCCTCGCAGCTGCGGCTGCTGCTGGAAGTGGTTGCGCGCGCCTGCAAAGGCATCAGCCAGGCCGTCAACAAGGGTGCGCTGGGCGGCGTACTGGGCACTACGCACAGTGAAAACGTGCAGGGCGAGGTGCAAAAAAAGCTGGACATCATCGCCAACGAAGTGCTGATTGAAGCCAACGAATGGGGCGGCCACCTGGCGGCCATGGCGTCTGAAGAAATGGACACCATCTATGTGGTGCCCAACCGCTACCCGCAAGGCGAATACCTGTTGCTGTTTGACCCGCTCGACGGCTCTAGCAACATCGACATCAATGGCGGCATCGGCACTATCTTCAGCGTACTTAAAAAACCAGAGGCCAGCGCAGAGGTCGAAGAAAAAGACTTTTTGCAAGCCGGCAAGCAGCAAGTAGCTGCCGGTTACTGCATCTATGGCGCGCAAACCACGCTGGTGCTGACGGTGGGCGATGGCGTGGCCATGTTCACGCTGGACCGCGAGCAGGGCTCCTTCATGCTGATCGAAGAAAATGTGCAGATTCCGACCGACACGCAGGAATTCGCCATCAACATGAGCAACATGCGGCACTGGGACGCGCCGGTCAAACGCTACGTTGACGAGTGCCTGCAAGGCAAGGAGGGTCCGCGAGGCAAAGACTTCAACATGCGCTGGGTCGCAGCCATGGTGGCCGACGTGCACCGCATCCTGTCGCGCGGCGGCGTCTTCATGTACCCCTGGGACCGGCGCGAACCCGACAAGCCCGGCAAGCTGCGTCTGCTCTACGAAGCCAACCCCATGAGTTGGCTGATAGAGCAAGCCGGTGGCGCTGCCACCAACACCCGCCAGCGCATCCTGGACATCGAGCCCGGCAAATTGCACGAGCGCGTGAGTGTGGTGCTGGGCTCCAAAAACGAAGTCGAGCGCATCACCCGTTACCACACTGTCCAGTAGCATGGATGCCAATGTCCTGATCGTCGGCGGCGGCCCTGTGGGCCTGGGACTGGCCATTGAGCTGGGCCAGCGCGGTATCCGCTGCATTTTGTCCGAACGCTATCTGCAACCCCAGCCGATTCCCAAGGGACAAAACCTGACGCAGCGCACGATGGAGCACCTGCATTTCTGGGGTGCTGAAAAAGAGCTGCGCAGTGCGCGCACCATTCCACCCGAGTACGGTATAGGCGGCCTGACCACGTATGGCACGCTCCTGGGCAAGTACTCCTACAACTGGCTGCAACGCGAGTTGGTCAAG
>CANIDW010000338.1 GCA_947466165.1 Comamonadaceae bacterium
GAAAAGAACCCAAAGGGAAGTTTCATGGAGATGGAGCCGATGATCGCCATACGCGGCCTGCGGGTCGCCTACAGCGATAACGAGGTGCTCAAGGGCATCGACCTGAACGTGGACCGGGGGCAGTTCGTTGCCCTGTTGGGCGCCTCGGGCTGCGGCAAGACCACTTTGCTGCGCACGATATCCGGCTTTACCCAGGCCAAGGCCGGCAGCATTGATGTGCAAGGCCGCGACGTGCTTGCTGAGCCACCCGAACGCAGAGACATGGCGATGGTGTTTCAGTCCTACGCCTTGTGGTCGCACATGAACGTGATGCAAAACATCGGTTACGGCCTGAAACTGCGCCGCGTACCGCGTGAACAGATCAAAGTCCGCGTGCTGGCGCTGCTGGAGATGCTGGACCTGCAAGGCTTTGAAAATCGTCCGGTCGCCGAACTATCAGGCGGTCAGCGCCAACGCGTGGCGCTGGGGCGTGCTTTGGCTGTAGAACCCAAGATCCTGCTGCTGGACGAACCCTTGTCCAACCTGGACGCCCGCATCCGTCTGCAAATGCGCCATGAAATCCGCTCGATTCAAAAACGACTGAACCTGACCGCCATCCTGGTCACGCATGACCGTGAAGAAGCCATGGTGATGGCAGACCGCGTGGTGGTGCTGGACCAGGGCCGGGTCGCCCAGGTCGGCACCCCTGAAGAGGTTTTCCAGCGTCCCGCTTCCCCGTATGTGGCCTCCTTCATGGGGGCTGAAAACATCGTCGATTGCGATGCCCTGCGCGATGGCGACAGCGTGGCCCTGAGCGTGCCCAATGCCAGCCAGGCCCGCGTCAGGGGAGTGCACATGGCTGGCGATGCCGAAGGCCCGGTGCAGGTGCACTTTCGCAGCGAGCGAGCCACGCTGTCTCTGGAAGGTACCCCGACAGCCGATGCGCTCAAGCTGCCCGGCCGGATCACCCAATCGAGCTACCTCGGCGGCGGTTATCGCTGCACTGTCCACACCGACAGCGGCCAGTTTTTCATCGACCACCCGACCTCTCTGTCGAGCGGCTCCGCAGTCACAGTCTGCATTCCGGCCGACGCGCTGCATGTGTATGCGCGCGAGACCAATCGCACCGCCTTGGCTCCGGCTTGAGCCTAGATATTTTTGTCACCACTTTCCTGTCGTTTTCCTGTCGTTTCCCTGTCAATCGTTCATCCAAGTCAATTCAATCAAAGGAGTTCATCGTGAAGAAAATGCATCGCTCACTGGTTCGCACTCTTGCGGCATCCCTGGCCATCGGGCTGGGCTCATGGTCTGGCCTGGCTCAGGCACAAACCACCCTGAATGTCATCAGCGGCGGCTCGCAAAACATGGTCGATTACGTCACCGACTACCTCGGCCCCTTGTTTGAAAAGCAGAACCCGGGCGTCAAGGTCCGGGTTGTTGGAACGGGTCCTGACGATGCCGGCTCGCAAAAAATGATGGAAAAGCTGCAGGCCCAGAAAAGCGCCAACCTGGCAACCTGGGACACCGATGTGATCGTGCCCAACCAGCAAAAAACCGGTGAGATGGTTCGTGACGGCCTGTTGCTCAAATACCGCGACAGCATCGCCACAGGCAAGTACGCTGTCAGCCAGTCTGCCAAGCAGGCGCTGGGCGTGAATGTCGATGGCTATGTGATGCCGATGTTTGAAAGCCAGACAGCCATGGCCTACAACCCCGACCTGGTCAAAAATCCGCCGGGCTCCTATGACGAGCTGCGCGCATATGTGGCCAAGAATCCCAAGAGCTTTGGCTACAACGGCCTGAAAAACGGCATGTCCGGCGTCGCCTTTGTGGTCGGCTGGATGTACGCCTACGGCGGCAATGCTCAGGTGGTCCAGCAGGGCCCATACGATGTGAAATCGCAGGCTGGCTGGAAAACCGCTTTCAGTGATCTCAAGGCCTTCAACCAGCAAGTGGTGTTCACCCCCGGCAACGCCGGCACACTGGACATGCTCAACCGCGGCGAAATCGCCATGGGCCCGGTCTGGGTGGACATGTTCCACAGCTGGAAAGCTGAAGGCCGCCTGGCACCCAACCTGCGCCTGAAGATCTTGTCGCCCGGCATGCCTGGTCAGCCTTACTACTACGCCATCCCGGCCAAGGCCAAAAACATCGAGCTCGCCAAAAAGTTCATTGCCCTGGCCACCAGCCCGGAAGTGCAAGCTGAAGGCATCGTCAAGCGCTTTAACTGGTACCCGGGCATTGATGCCAACGTGGTCAAACCGGCCCTCGATGCCAAGACATGGAACCAGCTGTTCGTTGATGTGACACCGGCAGACCTGGCTAAAAACGGCAAGCCGTTCCCACTCGCGCCTTTCTTTAAGGATTTGCGTGAACAGTACGAAGCTCAAGTCCAGAACTAAAACCCATGCGCAGTCCTTCCCGCTTCATTCATTCGGTCGCGCTGATGGCGCCGGCCCTGGTGATGGTCGGGCTGCTTTTCGTCTACCCGCTGGTCTTCTCGCTTGCATTTGCATTTAGAAACGAGCAGACCGGCGGCTGGGACTTGGGTAACTTCAACAAGGCTTTTTCGCTTTACAGCGGCGACATTGCATTGACCGCCGGGGTAACTGTGCTGTCTACCGCGCTGGTTGGTGTGATCGCTATTGCCGTGGCCGGCTACATCACGCTGGGCGAGAACCCGCGCGCGGTGGCCTTGCTGCGCTGGATTTACCGCTGGCCGCTGTTCATTCCTTTTGTGGTGGCCGCGCAATTGATGCGTACTTTTCTGGCTAAAAACGGCATGCTCAACAACGCCCTGATGTCACTGGGCGTGGTGGATCCCATGCATGCGATCAGTCTGCTGGACTGGCGCGGCGTTGTCATCACCTTTGTCTGGAAGCAACTGCCTTTTGCCGCGCTGCTGATCAGCGGCGCCATGGCGTCGATGGACCGGTCCATGATCGAGTCAGCCCGTGGCCTGGGGGCCGGACGCTTTCGCATCCTGCTTGAAATCGTTGTACCGCAGGTGCGCTCCACTGTCTTCGTGGCCCTGATTCTTTCATTTGTCACCATGCTCTCGGCCTTGTCGGTGCC
>CANIDW010000339.1 GCA_947466165.1 Comamonadaceae bacterium
TTGGCCGCCAGGTAGTAGCGCAGCCACTCGGGGTTCATGCCCAGGCTCAGGTATTTGAGCGGGTCCAGGCCGGTGCCGCGGCTTTTGCTCATCTTCTCGCCGTTATTCACCGTCAAAAAGCCGTGAACAAAAATATTACTGGGCGCTTTACGGCCACTGAAATGCAGCATCGCCGGCCAGAACAAGGTGTGGAAGGTGACGATGTCCTTGCCGATGAAGTGGTACTGCTCCAGATCGGGCTGGGCCATGTAGGCGGCGTAATCCGGGCTTTGTGGATCCAATACCGCGCGCTTGTCCAGCAGGTTCTTCAATGAAGCCAGGTAGCCCACAGGCGCGTCCAGCCACACGTAAAAGTACTTGCCCGGCGCGTCCGGAATTTCGATGCCGAAGTAGGGCGCGTCTCTGGAGATATCCCAGTCGCCCAGGCCTTCGCTGCTTGAGCCGTCAGGGTTGGTGCGCACGCTGAACCACTCTTTGACCTTGTTGGCCACCTCGGGTTGCAACTTGCCGTCTTGCGTCCAGCTCTGCAAAAACTCGACGCATCGCGGGTCGGAGAGTTTGAAGAAAAAGTGCTCGGAGTTTTTAAGCTCGGGCTTGACGCCTGAGAGGGCGGAAAACGGGTTGATCAGGTCAGTGGGCGCGTACACGGCGCCGCAGACCTCGCAGTTGTCGCCATACTGGTCTTTGGCGTGGCACTTGGGGCATTCGCCCTTGATGAAGCGGTCCGGCAAAAACATGTTCTTGGCCGGGTCAAAAAACTGCTCAATCGTCTTGCGCTCGATCAGCGAGCCGCCCTTGTCTGCAGAAATGTCGCGCAGGTCGCAGTAAATCTGGCGGGCCAGTTCGTGGTTCTCCGGGGCGTCGGTGCTGTGCCAGTTGTCAAAGCTGATGTGAAAGCCGTCCAGGTAGGGCTTGCGCCCGGCGGCGATGTCCGCCACAAACTGCTGGGGTGTCTTGCCGGCCTTCTCGGCCGCAATCATGATGGGCGCGCCGTGGGTGTCGTCGGCGCCTACAAAATTGACCGCGTTGCCCTGCATGCGCTGGAAACGCACCCAGATGTCGGCCTGGATGTATTCCATGATGTGGCCGATGTGGAAATTGCCGTTGGCATACGGCAGGGCGGTGGTGACGAACAGTTGGCGCGGCATAGTCGGCTTTAAGGCAAGGAAGCGGCGATTTTATGTCGCGGGGCGGCTCCTAAGCCCTTGCCCCTGTGCAGCCCGGGTGCCGGCGTTAGACTTCTGCCCTGACTCACGCCACCACCCAACCGAGACACAGACCCCATGGCCTTAGACAAAGAGAGCATCCTTCAGGCATTACAGGCCGTCATTGACCCCAACACGGGCAAAGACTTCGTCAGCACAAAAGCGGTCAAAAACCTGGCCGTCACCGACGGCGATGTGGCTTTTGATGTTGAGTTGGGCTACCCCGCCAAAAGCCAGCTGGCCGGCTTGCGCAAAACGCTGATTGCAGCCGTCAAGGCGGTGCCGGGCGTGGCCAATGTGTCGGTCAATGTCACCGTCAAAATCGCCAGCCACAGTGTGCAGCGCGGCGTGCAATTGCTGCCCAACGTCAAGAACATCGTGGCCGTGGCTTCGGGCAAGGGCGGCGTGGGCAAAAGCACCACCGCGGTCAACCTGGCCCTGGCCCTGGCGGCTGAAGGTGCCAGCGTCGGCCTGCTGGACGCCGACATTTACGGGCCCAGCCAGCCCATGATGATGGGCATCGAGGGCCGGCCCGAGAGCGTGGACGGCAAGAACATGGAGCCGATGGAGAACTACGGCCTGCAGGTCATGTCGATTGGTTTTCTGGTGGCGCAAGACGAAGCCATGATCTGGCGCGGCCCCATGGCCACCCAGGCGCTCGAGCAGCTGCTGCGCCAGACCAACTGGAAAGACCTGGACTATCTGATTGTGGACATGCCGCCGGGCACCGGCGACATCCAGCTCACGCTCTCGCAGCGCGTGCCCATGACGGGCGCAGTCATCGTCACCACGCCCCAGGACATCGCTCTGCTGGACGCCAAAAAAGGCATCAAGATGTTTGAAAAGGTGGGCGTGCCCATCCTGGGCATCGTTGAGAACATGGCAGTGCACATCTGCTCGAAGTGCGGCCACGCCGAGCATATTTTTGGCGAAGGCGGCGGCAAGAAAATGGCCGGCGACTACAACATGGACTACCTGGGCGCCTTGCCGCTGGACATCAACATCCGCCTGCAGGCCGACAACGGCCGGCCCACCGTGGTGGCCGACCCGGACGGCGAAGTCGCCGGCATTTACAAAGCGGTGGCACGCAAGGTGGCGGTGTCGATCGCGGCCAAGAACAAGGATTTTTCGGCCAAGTTCCCGAGCATCACGATCTCCAAAAACACCTGATCGCCACGACGCTTTTCGAGAGCCCTCGCATGACTTCAGACGCCAGCGCATCCCCTGTCATCATCCGCATGCACGAGCGCGACAATGTGGCCATTGTTGGCAATGACGGCGGCTTGCCGGCGGGCACCGTTCTGCCCGGCGGGCTGGTGCTGACCGAACGTGTGCCGCAAGGCCATAAAGTTGCCTTGCAAGACCTGCCGCTGAGCCAACCGGTGCTGCGCTACGGCATCCCGATCGGCTACGCGCTCAAGGCCATTGCCGTCGGCAGCTGGGTGCATGAAAAGCTGCTCGACATGCCTGCGGCCCGGGAGCTCGTCAACTTGCCCATGGCTACCGTCAAGCCTGCGCCCATGCCGGCGCTGGAGGGTTACACCTTCGAGGGCTACCGCAACACCGACGGCTCGGTGGGCACCCGCAACATCCTGGCCATCACCCAGACCGTGCAATGCGTGGCCGGCGTGACAGAGTTTGCGGTGCGGCGCATCAAGGCCGAATTGCTGCCGCGCTTTCCCCATGTGGACGACGTCGTGTCACTCGAACATGCCTATGGCTGCGGTGTCGCGATTGACGCACCGGACGCCATCGTGCCCATACGCACGCTGCGCAACATCAGTCTGAACCCGAACTTCGGCGGCGAAGTCATGGTGGTCAGCCTGGGTTGCGAAAA
>CANIDW010000340.1 GCA_947466165.1 Comamonadaceae bacterium
ATCGTCAACTCGATCTCCATGAAAGAAGGGGTCGATGCTTTCAAGCAGCAGGCCAAGCTGCTCAAGCGCTATGGCGCGGCGGCCGTGGTCATGGCCTTTGATGAAAAAGGCCAGGCCGACACTTACCAGCGCAAGGTCGAGATTTGCGAGCGCGCTTACCGCGTGCTGGTCGATGAAGTGGGCTTTCCGCCGGAAGACATCATCTTTGACCCCAACATCTTTGCCATTGCCACGGGCATTGAAGAGCACAACAACTACGCGGTTGATTTCATCGAAGCCACGCGCTGGATCAAGGCTAATCTGCCGGGCGCCAAGGTCAGCGGCGGCGTGTCGAATGTGTCGTTTAGCTTTCGCGGCAACGACCCGGTGCGCGAAGCGATTCACACCGTGTTCCTGTACCACGCGATCCAGGCCGGCATGGACATGGGCATCGTCAACGCCGGCATGGTGGGCGTGTACGACGAGCTCGAGCCGGTGTTGCGCGAACGCGTTGAAGATGTTGTGCTGAATCGGACGCCCGTCTATGCGCCGGGCGAGCCGCCGCTGTCCGCCGGCGAGCGCCTGGTCGAGGTGGCCGAAACCGCCAAGAGCGGCGCCCGCGACGACAGCCTGAAAAACGAATGGCGCGCGCTGCCGGTGAAGGAGCGCCTGTCGCACGCGCTGGTGCGCGGCATGAACGAGTTCATCACCGAAGACACCGAAGAAATGTGGCGCGCCATCGAGGCCGACGGCGGCCGGCCGCTGCACGTGATCGAAGGTCCGTTGATGGACGGCATGAACGTGGTAGGTGACCTGTTCGGTCAGGGCAAGATGTTTTTGCCTCAGGTGGTCAAAAGCGCGCGCGTCATGAAGCAGGCGGTGGCGCATTTGCTGCCTTACATCGAGGCTGAAAAGCTGCTGCTCGAAGCCGCCGGCGGCGACGTCAAGACCAAGGGCAAGATCATCATCGCCACGGTCAAGGGCGATGTGCATGACATCGGCAAGAACATCGTCACCGTGGTCTTGCAGTGCAACAACTTTGAAGTCGTCAACATGGGTGTGATGGTGCCCTGTCACGAAATTCTGGCGCGCGCCAAGGTCGAGGGCGCCGACATCGTCGGCCTGTCGGGCCTGATCACGCCCAGCCTGGAAGAGATGCAGTATGTCGCCGCTGAGATGCAAAAGGACGACCACTTCCGCATCAAGAAAATCCCGCTCATGATTGGCGGCGCCACCACCAGCCGCGTGCACACGGCGGTGAAAATCTCGCCGCACTACGAAGGCCCGGTGGTCTACGTGCCCGACGCTTCACGCAGTGTCAGCGTGGCGCAAAGCCTGCTGTCAGACCAGGCGTCCAAATACATTGACGAGCTCAACGCCGACTACGTGAAAGTGCGCGAGCAGCACGCCAACAAAAAGCAAACGCCCATGTGGCCGATTGCCAAGGCGCGCGCCAATGCCACGCGACTCGACTGGACGCATTACACGCCGCCGGTACCCAAGTTCATTGGCCGGCGCGTGTTTAAAAACTTTGACCTGGCCGAGCTGGCGCAGCACATCGACTGGGCGCCCTTCTTTCAGACCTGGGACCTGGCCGGGCCTTTTCCGGCGATTTTGAAAGACGAGGTGGTGGGCACCGAGGCCGTGCGCGTGTATGCCGACGCGCAGCGCATGCTCAAGCGCCTCATTGAAGGGCGCTGGCTGGCAGCCAACGGCGTGATGGCCTTTTACCCGGCCAACAGCGTGGGTGACGACATCGAGATTTACACCGATGAGAGCCGGCGCGAAGTGGCCATGGTCTGGCATGGCCTGCGCCAGCAGACTGAAAAAACCGCAGTGGCCGGCACAGACGGCAAGCTGCACATGCGCCCCAGTCGTTGCCTGGCTGACTTTATTGCGCCCAAGACCTTGAACGCTGAAACCAAGGCCGTGCGTGCAGGCCATGCCGGTGCCGAAGGGCACAACAGTTTCATGCTGCCCGACTACATCGGCCTGTTTGCAGTGACAGCCGGCATCGGCGCCGAGAAAAAAGAAAAGTACTTTCAGGACGACCACGACGACTACTCGTCCATCATGCTCAAGGCCCTGGCCGACCGCCTGGCCGAAGCTTTTGCCGAGAGCCTGCACCAGCGCGTGCGCCAAGACCTGTGGGGCTATGCGCCTGATGAATCGCTCACGCCCGAAGAACTCATCGCCGAAAAATACCGTGGCATCCGCCCTGCGCCCGGCTACCCGGCCTGCCCGGACCACAGCGTCAAGCAAGCCATGTTCGAGCTGCTCCGGGCCGACGAGATCGGCATGGCCCTGACCGAAAGCCTGGCCATGACACCGGCGGCCAGCGTCAGCGGCTTTTACCTGAGCCACCCAACCAGCGCTTACTTCAACGTCGGCAAGATCGGCGACGACCAGGTGCATGACCTGGCCAAACGGCGCGGCGTCAAGGTGCAAGCGCTCGAGCGCTTGCTGGCGCCCAACCTGTAAACGCGGCAAAGAAAGCGCGCATGAGCCGCCTGGCCTTGACCCGCGACAAGATCTACAAAACTGTCGCCCGCCAGCTGCACGGCGTGGTGCCGTGCTGGGTCTGCGGCGAGCACGTGCTGCCGGCTGCCGCCACGCTGGAGCACATCGTGCCCCTGAGCGAGGGCGGTAACTCGCACCAAGCCAACCTGGCCATCAGCCACGAAGTCTGCAACGGCCAGCGTCACGCCACCGGGCGGGTGCCGGTGGACGAGCACGCGCCCGGGCAGGTGGCACGCGCTCTTTGAAGCGAGCCGGCTTTTAGTCGGCTGTGATGTTGTTGTCGCGAATGGCCTTGCCATAACGCGCCAGCTGATCCCGCACCAGGCTGGTCAGCTCGGCGGGGGTGGTGCCGTCACGCTTGAGACCCAGGCCGGCAAAGCGCTCTTTGATCGACGGGTCGGCCAGTGCCTTGACGACTTCGCGATGCAAGCGGTCCTGGATTTCTTTGGGCGTGCCTTTGGGGGCTGTCAGCGCAAACCAGGTGCTGAAATCAAAGCCCTGAATGCCCTGCTCCTTGAGTGTCGG
>CANIDW010000341.1 GCA_947466165.1 Comamonadaceae bacterium
AAGGCGGCCGGTTGTCCGGTTGGCTCACCTTATCTAGTACAGGAGTTAATTCAATGGCTTACAGCGAAAAAGTGGTGGACCACTACGAGAACCCCCGCAACGTCGGCTCGTTTGAAAAGGGCGACGATTCGGTTGGCACCGGCATGGTGGGCGCGCCCGCTTGCGGTGACGTGATGAAATTGCAAATCAAGGTCAACCCTTTGACCGGTGTGATCGAAGACGCGCGCTTCAAGACCTACGGTTGCGGTTCAGCCATCGCTTCAAGCTCGCTGGTGACCGAATGGGTCAAAGGCAAGACCCTGGACGAAGCTGCAAGCATCAAGAACAGCGCCATCGCTGAAGAGTTGGCTCTGCCGCCCGTCAAGATCCACTGCTCTATCCTGGCTGAGGACGCGATCAAGGCAGCAGTCATCGATTACAAGCAAAAGCACGCTCACTAATTTTGAAGTCACCAAGATGTCTGTAACTTTGACCGATGCAGCCGCGCGCCACGTGACGCGTTACATGACCAAGCGCGGCAAAGGTGTCGGTGTTCGTTTGGGTGTCAAAACCACCGGCTGCTCCGGTCTGGCCTACAAACTTGAATACGCTGATGAGATCGCGCCTGAAGACGTGATCTTCGAAGACAATGGTGTCAAGGTTCTGGTCGACCCTAAAAGCATGCCCTATATCGACGGCACTCAGCTCGATTTTGTGCGCGAAGGCTTGAACGAAGGCTTTAAGTTCATCAACCCGAACGAGCGTGACCGCTGCGGCTGCGGGGAGAGCTTTCGCGTTTGAGTCTTTACCCAGGCCCTCATACGGTTGCCGCCTTCACCCCCGGTGCTGGCGGCTTTTTCTCGGGCTTTCTTTGTTATGAACCTGCAATCCAATGACTTCGAACTGTTTGAACTGCCCATGCAGTTTGAGCAGTCGCGGGAGTTGATTGATGCGCGTTGGAAAGAGCTGCTGCGCCAAGCCCATCCTGATAAGTTTGCAGCCCAAGGCGCTGCTGCTCAGCGTCTGGCCATGCAGTGGTCGGTGCGTATCAATGAAGCCTATCAACGATTGAAAGATCCCCTGGCGCGTGCCAGCTACCTGTGTGAGCTGTATGGCGCACCGATTCAAGCTGAGAACAACACCGCCATGCCGTCTGCGTTTTTGATACAACAAATGACTTGGCGTGAATCGCTTGAAGACGCCAACAGCTTGCGCGAGCTCGAACAGCTGGCCAATGAGACCCATGCAGCCCAAAAAACGCAACTCACACTGATTGCGCGCACACTTGACCACGATAAAGACCCCATCAAAGCTGCCGGCGAAGTTCGCAGCCTGATGTTCATTCAACGTTTTGCATCCGAAGTCGAAACGCGCATTGACCTTTTGTTACCCTCCTAAAAATTCATGGCATTGCTCCAGATTTCAGAACCCGGCCAGGCGCCAGACCCGCATCAGCGACGCATTGCTGTTGGCATTGACCTGGGAACCACGCACTCGCTGGTGGCCAGCGTGCGCAATGGTGTGGCCGAATGTCTGCCTGACGCGCAAGGGCAGGTGATTTTGCCCAGCGTGGTGCGCTACCTCAGCGCCGACAAGCGCCAGATCGGCTTTGAGGCGCTGGCCGCCCAGTTGGAAGATCCGCACAACACGATTTCATCCGTCAAACGCTTGATGGGGCGAGGGCTGCGCGACATTACTCAGCCGGAGCGACTTCCTTACCAATTGATCGACAAGCCCGGCATGGTGGCATTGCAAACTGTTGCCGGTGAAAAAAGCCCGGTCGAAGTCAGCGCTGAAATCCTGGCGACACTCAGGTTTCGTGCTGAAGACACTTTTGACGACGACGTCTTTGGTGCTGTGATCACGGTACCTGCCTACTTTGATGAAGCTCAGCGTCAGGCCACCAAAGATGCCGCACAACTGGCCGGACTGAATGTGCTGCGGCTGATCAATGAGCCAACTGCTGCAGCTATCGCCTACGGCTTAGACAATCAAAGCGAAGGTGTTTTTGCGGTCTATGACCTGGGCGGCGGAACCTTTGATATTTCTATCTTGCGGCTGACCCAAGGCGTTTTCGAAGTGGTTGCAACCGGTGGTAACTCTGCATTGGGCGGTGACGACTACGACAGTGTGCTGGCCGATTGGGTATTGGCAAAAGCTGGTTTTTCTGCGCTGGAGACAGCTGCTGATAAGGCTGCACTGCGGCGTGCTGCCCGTGTAGCCAAAGAAGCCTTGAGCACGCAAGTCAATGTAGATTTTGCACTCGATCTGTCGGCAGGTCGTCTGCAGGTTTTGCTTTCAAAGGCTGATTTTGAGTCCGCTACTGCTGCGCTGACTGCGCAAAGCATGGCCGCAGTGCGCAAGACTTTACGCGACGCCAAATTAGACAAACACGACATTCAAGGCGTGGTGATGGTGGGCGGCTCAACGCGCATGCCGCAGATCCAGAATGCAGTCGCAGAATTTTTCGCTCAAGAGCCTTTGACCAACCTCAACCCCGATGAAGTGGTTGCTTTGGGAGCGGCGATTTCTGCCAACCAGTTGGCCGGCAATCACCGGGGCGATGATTTGCTGCTGCTCGATGTGATTCCACTGTCGCTGGGCATTGAAACCATGGGCGGTCTGGTCGAGCGCATTGTGCCGCGCAACCAGACCATTCCCACCGCCATGGCGCAGGACTTCACCACGTACCAGGACGGCCAGACCGCGCTGGCCTTGCATGTGGTGCAAGGTGAGCGTGATCTGGTGGCCGACTGCCGCAGCCTGGCTCGCTTTGAGTTGCGCGGCATTCCACCCATGGCAGCCGGTGCAGCGCGCATCCGAGTGACCTTCACAGTGGATGCAGACGGTCTGCTCAGTGTCAGCGCCAAAGAGCAGGGCAGTGGTGTGCAAGCGCACATTGACGTCAAGCCCTCCTACGGCCTGTCTGACGAGGACATTGCCCGCATGCTGCAAGAGAGTTTTTCCACTGCAACGCAAGACATGGCTGCCCGCGCCCTGGCTGAAGCACGCGTCGATGCCGATCGCATGTTGTTGGC
>CANIDW010000342.1 GCA_947466165.1 Comamonadaceae bacterium
CGGCGCGCTGGTGGCCGACGCTGCGGCACGGCTGTGGGAGCATGCCCCGGCCGGGGCTATGGCGCCGCTGCTGACCTCTTTCAGCCCCGATGCACTGGAGGCTGCGCAATCAGCGCAGCCGCAGTTGCCGCGCGGCCTGCTGCTCGAGCAGCTCTGGACCGGCTGGCTGGAAACCGCCTTGCGGCTGGGCTGCGTGGCGGTGGTGTGCAACCAGGCGCTGTGGGATGAATCTAGCGTGCGCCAGGCGCGCAGCGCGGGCCTGCGGATGTCGAGCTACACCGTCAATGACGAATGGGCGGCAGAGCGCCTGCTGGCGCTGGGCACCGACGCCATCATCACAGACAGAGTCGATTTGTTTTCTGCGTCGCGCTGAGCACGCACAAAGGGTTTCAGGCGCGCCAAGCGCGCATCAGCAACCATTGGGCGATGGCCGCACTCAAGGCCATCGCGGCATAAGTCAGCAGTTTGCCGTCCTGCGAAAAAAACACCAGTCCGGCCACCAATACCAAGACATTGACCAGCGCCACGATCGCAAACTGCCGGCGCCAGCCCATGCGCCCGGACCTGGCAGCGCTGCGCCCCCCCGGCCAGCGCCGGGCTGCCAGCACCACACACAAAGCCACAAAAAGCGCAGGTGCAATAAAGTTCAAAAAGTGGTTTGTCAGCAGGTAGGCTGTCATAGTGGATAGCGGGTGGCGCCGCAACAGTGGTGCGATTTAAAATCTGCTTGGCTAGAGTTTAAGCGCTCCATAAGGCGCCAATTGGTAAGCCCCAAGGGCGGCGGCGCCAAAAATTTATAATCAAGGCATGTCAGTCTGGGCCCTCGGTTTAAACCATCACACAGCGCCGCTGGACTTGCGGGGTCGTTTCGCTTTTGCGCTCGATCAGATCGAACCCACGCTCAAGGGCTTGCGCGCGTCCCTGGCGCGTCAGCCTGAAGCGACTTTGCTGTCCACCTGCAACCGCACCGAGATTTACTGTGCCGGCGAGCATGCCGACCTGGACAGCACGCTGGATTGGCTGGCCCATAACGGCGGCGTCTCGCCAGACCTGCTGCGCTCACACAGCTACGCACTGCACAACGACGAGGCCGCACGCCATGCTTTTCGCGTGGCCAGCGGGCTGGACTCCATGGTGCTGGGCGAGCCGCAAATCCTCGGCCAAATGAAAGACGCGGTGCGTGCAGCAGAAGACGCCGGCACCATAGGCACCACGCTGCAACAGCTGTTCCAGCGCTCGTTTTCTGTGGCCAAGGACGTGCGCAGCAACACCGACGTTGGCGCTCACAGCATCAGCATGGCGGCGGCCTCGGTGCGCCTGGCCGGTCAACTATTTGAGAACCTGGCGGACATCCGGGTCTTGTTTGTGGGTGCCGGTGAAATGATTGAGCTGGCGGCCACCCATTTCGCCGCTAAAAACCCGAAGTCCTTGGCGATTGCCAACCGCACGCTGGAGCGCGGCGAAAAACTGGCCGGGCGCTTTGGGGCTGAAGTACTGCGCTTGAGCGATTTGCCACAGCGCCTGCATGAATTTGACGCTGTGATCAGTTGCACCGCCAGCAGCTTGCCCATCATCGGCTTGGGCGCGGTGGAACGCGCGCTCAAGCAGCGCAAACACCGGCCCATGTTCATGGTCGATCTGGCGGTACCCCGTGACATCGAGCCCGAAGTGCAGGCGCTCCAAGATATTTTTCTCTACACCGTGGACGATCTGGCCAAGGTGGTACAAACCGGCAAAGAACATCGGCAGGCCGCTGTGGCGCAAGCCGAAGTGATCATTGACGCCGGCGTGCAAAACTTCATGCACTGGCTGAACCAGCGTGGCACGGTGCCATTGATTCAGCAACTCAATGCGCAGGCAGACGAGTGGCGCAGCCTGGAGATCAACCGCGCCAGAAAAATGCTGCACAAGGGCGAGCCGATAGAAGCCGTGCTTGAAGCCCTGTCGCGCGGGCTGACCCAGAAAATGCTGCACGGCGCGATGGCCGAGTTGCACGCCTGTGATGCACAAACGCGCGACAGCACAGCCCAAGTGGTCAGCCGCCTTTTCCTGCGCGGCAATCCGCCCAAAGACAGTAACAGCCTTTAGCGGTGACCGCCGCAGCGGCCCGTGCACCCCGACTTGAAAGCGGGGTGCCCCATTGGGCTTTGCAGTGCATGCGCACTCCGGTCAATTTCTTGCACAACACATTCAAATGAAACCTTTTTTACGTCAAACCCTGGACCGCCAACTTCTTCACCTGCAGGAGCTGGACGCCCTGCTGTCGGCGAGCGACGTGGTCAGTGACATGGGTCGCTTTCGCAGCCTGACCCGCGAACACGCAGAAGCCAGCCTGATCACCGCGCAGTACCAGCGCTTGACTCAGCGTGAGACAGATCTGGCCGAAGCCCAGGCTTTGCTCGCAGATGCAGGCAGCGACTCCGACATGTCAGCGATGGCCGAGGACGAAATCACTGCGGCCAAAGCCGACATCAGCCGGCTTGACGAGGCGCTGCAAAGAATGCTGATACCCAAAGACCCGGACGACGCCAGGCCGGCTTTTCTGGAGCTACGCGCCGGTGCCGGCGGTGACGAATCTGCGCTGTTTGCTGCCGACCTGTTTCGCATGTACACGCGTTACGCCGAGCGTTGCGGCTGGCGCTGCGAAATCATCAGCGAGTCGCCCTCTGAGCTGGGCGGCTACAAGGAGGTGGTGCTGCGCATCGAAGGGGCGGCCGATGCGCTGGGTATGGGCGTTTACGGCCGGCTGCGCTTTGAGTCGGGCGGCCACCGGGTGCAGCGCGTGCCGGCCACAGAAACCCAGGGCCGCATCCACACCAGCGCCTGCACCGTCGCCGTGCTGCCGGAGCCCGACGAAGCGG
This sequence comes from Comamonadaceae bacterium, assembly GCA_947466165.1. Classification (GTDB taxonomy): domain Bacteria; phylum Pseudomonadota; class Gammaproteobacteria; order Burkholderiales; family Burkholderiaceae_C; genus Polaromonas. The sequence goes on from CANIDW010000342.1 coordinate 2,862, forward strand.
TGGCCATCCAGATCAACCCGGCCGACCTGCGCATTGACACCTACCGCGCCAGCGGGGCCGGTGGCCAGCACATCAACAAGACCGACTCGGCAGTGCGCATCACCCACCTGCCCACCGGCATCGTGGCTGAGTGCCAGGACGGCCGCAGCCAGCA
>CANIDW010000343.1 GCA_947466165.1 Comamonadaceae bacterium
CGCCTGTTCAAAGATTTTTGATGAAACCTGTTATTGCCCTGGTGGGCCGCCCGAATGTGGGCAAATCGACGATCTTTAACCGCCTGACCAAATCGCGGGATGCGATTGTGGCGGACTTTGCCGGGCTCACGCGTGACCGGCATTACGGCAACGGCAAGCTCGGCTCGCAGGAATACATCGTCATCGACACGGGCGGCTTTGAGCCCGATGCCGCTTCCGGCATCTACAAGGAAATGGCCAAGCAGACGCGCCAGGCCGTGGCCGAGGCCGACGTGGTGGTTTTTGTCGTTGACGCCCGGGCCGGGCTGAACGCCCAGGACCACGACATTGGCAAATACCTGCGCAAGCTAGGCAAGCCGACGGTGCTGACGGCCAACAAGGCCGAAGGCATGACCGAAGGCGTGCAACTGTCCGAATTCTTTGAGCTGGGTCTGGGCGAGGTGCTGCCGGTGTCGGCCTCGCACGGCCAGGGCATGCGCACGCTGGTAGATATGGCGCTGGCGCCCTTGCATCTGCCAGACCCGGATGAGCTGGGCGAGCCCGAAGACCCGACTGTCATCAAACTGGCCGTGGCCGGGCGCCCCAATGTGGGCAAATCAACCCTGATCAACACCTGGCTGGGCGAAGAACGCCTGGTGGCCTTTGACCTTCCGGGCACCACACGTGACGCAATTTCGGTGCCTTTTGAGCGCGCCGGCCAGAAGTTCGAGCTGATTGACACCGCCGGGCTGCGACGCAAGGGCAAGGTCTTTGAGGCGATCGAGAAGTTCTCGGTGGTCAAGACCCTGCAAGCCATCGAAAACGCCAACGTTGTGCTGCTGCTGCTGGATGCCACGCAGGGCGTGACCGACCAGGACGCGCACATCGCCGGCTACATCCTGGAGTCGGGCCGCGCGGTGGTGCTGGCCATCAACAAATGGGACGCGGTGGACAGCTACCAGCGCGAAACTCTGGAGCGCTCCATCGAAACCCGTCTGGGTTTTCTCAAATTTGCTTCCATCCACCGCATTTCGGCCATCAAGCGCCAGGGCCTGGCGCCGGTCTGGAAATCTATCATCCAGGCCCACGCCTCGGCCAACCGCAAGATGTCCACGCCGGTGCTCACGCGGCTGCTGCTCGAAGCGGTGCAGTTCCAGCAGCCGCAGCGCTCGGGCATGTTCCGCCCCAAGATGCGCTATGCCCACCAGGGCGGCATGAACCCGCCCATCATCATTGTTCATGGCAACTCGCTGGAGCATGTGAGCGAGTCCTACAAGCGCTACCTGGAAGGGCGATTTCGCAAAGAGTTTGACCTGGTCGGCACACCCATGCGAATCCAGATGAAGACCTCGAGCAACCCTTTTTCGGGCAAGGAATCGGACTAGGGCTGCCCGCCTGCCAGAAAGTGCTGTGGTAAGGTAAGGCTTCATCAACTCACTCTGAAACACGGAGAATATCGTGAGCAATAACAACAAAGGTCAGCTCTTGCAAGACCCTTTTCTTAACACCCTGCGCCGTGAACATGTGCCAGTGTCGATTTACCTCGTTAACGGCATCAAGCTGCAAGGTCAGATTGAGTCTTTTGACCAATACGTTGTACTTCTTCGCAACACGGTGACCCAGATGGTTTACAAGCACGCTGTCTCTACCATCGTTCCCGGACGCGCTGTGAATTTCAGCACCTCCGAGTCCGACGAAAGCCCAGCTAGCTAAGCCCTGTGGACTTGCGCCCCGCAGCTTTCACCAACGTCATTTTGATCGGTGTTGATTTCGGCCTGCCGAATTTCGACACACATCTCGAAGAGTTAGGACTTTTGGCCCAAACGGCGGGCCTGACCCCTGTTTCTCGCATGACCTGCAAACGAAAAGCGCCTGATGCGGCGCTTTTCGTGGGCACCGGCAAAGCCGAAGAAATCAAAATGATGGCCCGCGAGGTCGGCGCAACCGAAGTGCTGTTTGACCAGTCGCTGAGTCCGGCGCAGCAGCGCAACTTAGAGCGCACGCTGGACATGCCGGTCAACGACCGTACCCTTCTCATTCTCGAGATTTTCGCCCAACGCGCCCGCAGCCACGAGGGCAAGCTGCAGGTCGAGCTGGCGCGCTTGCAATATCTCTCAACCCGGCTGGTGCGGCGCTGGTCGCACCTGGAGCGCCAAACCGGCGGCGCCGGCGTGCGCGGCGGCCCGGGCGAAAAGCAGATCGAACTCGACAAACGCATGATCAGTGAGTCCATCAAGCGCACCAAGGAGCGTCTGACCAAAGTCAAGCGCCAGCGGCAGACCCAGCGCAAGCAACGCGACCGGCGCAACGCTTTTTCTATCTCTCTCGTGGGCTACACCAACGCAGGGAAAACGACGCTCTTTAATGCCCTGGTCAAAGCCAGAGCCTATGCCGCAGACCAGCTTTTTGCCACGCTGGACACCACCACGCGCCAGCTTTACCTGGGTGACGCTGCGCGCTCGGTGTCTTTGTCCGACACGGTGGGTTTCATCCGCGATCTGCCGCACGGGCTGATTGATGCTTTTGAGGCGACGCTGCAGGAAGCGGCTGACGCGGACTTGCTGCTGCACGTGGTGGACGGCTCCAATCCTGATTTTTTGGCGCAAATAGAGCAAGTGCAGCGCGTGCTGACCGAGATCGGAGCCGGCGGGGTGCCTCAATTGCTGGTCTTTAATAAGCTCGACGCGCTTGAAAATGCCCGCTGGCCGCTCCATATGGTGGACATGTTCGAGGTTAATGACCCTGAATCCGAGTCACCTCGCAGTCTGCAACGTGTCTTTGTGAGCGCGCAATCCGGGGAAGGTCTGCCCGTATTGAGGCAATTGCTGGCGGATTTGGCAGGTTCCTCGCTTGGAGAGGATTCCCCTTTCACGCCAGAGGCTGTTGCCTAATTAGGCACAATGTCATTGTTAACAAATAACAAGAGAAATCGATCCATGAATCTGAACCCTGTGCTCCAGACGATAACGGCCTTGCCCGCACGCCTGAAACAGCGTGCGCTCGGCATGTTCAATCTCAATGATCCGCGCTGGGGTC